>NZ_DBFSAP010000009.1:0-66011 GCF_048412355.1 Ellagibacter sp. | reverse complement strand
GCCGCCATCGCATCTGCGATGCGCCCCATTGCGCCCAAAAGCATTCGATATTCGGCTGTCAAAGTGCGTTAATCGGATAAACCTACTCGGCTTCAAAAAACTTCGGATTATCCCTTGACTTCATATAGCTGGTCTCCTTTCAACGGCAATTCAATTTCCTAGTATATCGCCAGACCCATGCCTACTTTTCCTGCAATTCGGCATGCAGCGGAGACCCAATGAAAAAGGTCGCGACGTTACGCCGCTCGTCTGCCTGCGAGAGCGCCCGAGGAAATCCCGCGCCCCTAGAGTGGGGCGCGGGACGATCACGACCTTTGCAGAGTCTTCCGGCGTTAGTTGCCAGCAATGATGTCGCGGGCAGTTTGCCTGCATATGCTGAGCGGATGCCATGGGAATGCGTCGTCGTACTTTGGATCCTCGGAGCGATTCATCGGTATTCCGCGTTTGAAATCGACGTCATACGGGTCCTTGGACCACGCTTCCTGACCCTCCTCAAGAGTTTCTCCTTTTCCCTCCGTCGCCATCACAACGGCGTCGCGCATCCCCGTTGTGCCGGCTTCCGCAAAGAAGCCCTGAATACGGAAAACGCCATTCCTCGATCCAAGATCCATAGTCAGGCAGTACTGCGCGCCCTCGAACGGCTCGACGGTTTTCATGATGCTGTACATCGCATCTTCGCCGCTTCTGGTTTTCGTGCGTTCGACCGTGATAAGTCCCTGGTTGTCGCCAAGACACTCGTGTATTCCGTCGATCACGGACTGGGGGTTGCCGAAGGGCATCGCCTCCTCTTCGGACGAGGGGCCCACGTATAGCAGCATCTGCGCGCTCTTGCTCTGGGCCCCGAAGCTCTTGAGCGAGTCGGAATCCTCTGGAAGCGGGCAGAGCGGCTGGAAGAAAGCGGGGATGCAGATTTCGCCGACGCCGTCGATCGAGACGCATTGCGTCGCCGGCTCCTCCTCGGCCTCTTCCTCAAGCCTGGCGAGTGCGTTGTTGATCTGCTCGTCAGTGGGCAGAGCGAAGTGCTCCCTGCGCGACGCGACCTCGTCGAACTTCGGTGCGAGGAACGCCCTGACCTTGGCTTCCTGACTCTGAGAGGAGAGGGTCTCTTCCATGAGCTCCTTGAACTCGCTCGACTTCACGCCGTCGAGGGCGGCGAGCAGCTCGTCCATCTCGTGCCCGTCGAGCAGGTACTCGACCGCCATGCACGAGACCATGGCGTTGAAATATCTCCCGAAGGATGCGCAGTCGCCCTCGAACAGTATCCCGCCGACCGCGCCCGCGGCCGCCGTACCGATCGTTCCGCCGACCATGCCGCCCGCAAGGCCGACGACGGTACCCACGCCGGGCGACACCGCCGTGCCAGCCGCGGCGCCGACCTTCGCCGCCGCGACCCCTGCCGCAGCAGCGCCGGCGATTCCCCCGGCGACCGAGGTGGCGAGGCTGGCGATATTCTGGGCGTACTGCGCGCCGCTGGCCTTGCCCTGAAAGAGCTTATAGGTCTCGGGAACTGAGAACACGGCGAGCGTCACCGCTGCCGAGACGGCGTTGCCCCTTAGCATCTTCGCAAGCTGCTTGGAGGCGGCTGCTCCGCTGATGGCGGTCTTGCCCGTGAGGGCGCGCAGGCCGTTGACGATCGTTGCGGACGCCTTGAATCCGAGCTTGCCGACCACCGCCTGGCTGGGCGCCATCAGGGCATTGGAAAGCCCCGTTCTGGAAAGCTGCGAGACGACCATATGCTGGGCGAAGGACAAGCCGAACACCTGAACGCCAGCGGCGATGCCTGCCTGGATGGCGCCATTGACGTCTTTGGTCTCCCTGTACGCCATGAACGTCGTCGCGAGAAACGACAGGCCGAACGCGCAGGAGCACGTGACCGCACCGGTGGCGGCGTCGTAGGCGACCGACTCCACCGTTCCCGGCTTGGTGAGGTTTACCGCCTGGTCGTAGGTGAGCTTGCCCTTGCGGACGATCTTCTCGGCGTCCTTTGGGTCGCTGACACCCGGCACCTTGCCCTGGCGAACCTTCCCCTCGAAGCCGCGGAGAACCTGCTGGTACTGGTCTTTCGGGACCTCCAGCTGCATCGGTGTGCCATCGTTCGCGACGTAGCGGTACTGGTGGCTGCTCGGGTCGAAGCAGGCCTCGAGGGAGCCGCGCGCCGTCTTGTAGTACTTGGTTTGGACCAGGATGCCGTCGACCCTTCGGTCGGCGCCGTTTTTCGCGTTGTCCCTCCCCAGAATCTCGGCCTGATGGCCCTGGAGCCTGTCGATGATGTTGTTCGCCTCTTCGGCGAGCTCGCCGTGGCCTGCCGGGTTGTTGACCGCCGCGCGCTGCTCGACGAAGACCTCCCCGTTGCTGTTGATGGCCGCCGCTGCTGCGACCGCCGCGGCTTTGGGCGCCGCATCGTCCGCCCCAGCAAGCGCGCCGTCGATTGCGAAGGCGGCGCGGCTTTCCTCGAAGCTGCCGAGAGCCTGGCAGCGAGATACGAACCGGCCTCGGCACGCTTCGTCGACGGTGAGCGCAAGGTTGCTTTCACCGTCGGAGGCGAAGGAACCGGGCTCGAAGTGCGCCCACTCGAAGTAGAAGAGGCGAGACTGCCTCTTTTCCTTCCCCGGGACCGCGAACGCGTCAGCATCGGCCTTGATGTAGACGCCCTTTTCGGTCATGACGATGCCGCTGGGCCTGAGGTCGAACTCGGCGTCGGCCCAGACAACGGTCTGTTCCCTTGGTATCGGGAATGTCGATTTCACCTTGGCGGCATTGGCTTCCGTCAACGGAAGCGGAGACTCTTGGAAGGAGTCGAGTAGCTCCTGTGCGCGGGTGCCTTCAATCGCTTTCAAGGCTTCCTGTACCTTGGGCGCGTACTCTGCCTTCTCCGCATCAAGCCTTTCGGCCGCTTTCTCGTCGAGGACGGCTTTCGCGCTGCTCGCCGCTCCTGCGACCGCCGCGCCCGCTGTTGTCGCCACGTCCATGATCGCAGCGCCCGCTGTTGTCGCCGCCTCGGAGGCCTCGTCGGCAAACCTGCTCGCCGCTTCGCCCGCCGTCGTCGTTGCCTCCACGATCGCAGCACCCGCCGCCACCGCCATTCCAGATGCTCCTTCGGCAATCCTGGTCGCCGCCTCGCCGGCGGTCTTGGAGGCCTTCTGGATCTCTTTCAGCGGGTCGAGGCCTTTGTCGAATATGCTCATGAACGAACCTTTCTCGTGGGCGAATAGATGGTTCGAATCGCGTTGTTTCTTATGCGAGCGTCATTATACCTTGCGCTTTAAGCCTTGGACTCAGCTGCCAAACCCGTCGCAGGAACTCGGGCAAGATTGTTGAACTCAACAACGACGCTTACGCTCTCCTCTGATGATCCGAGAATGACCGCTGATTCAAGTCACCGGGCCTAAATTTGTTTTTACAGGAATAGCGTCTTGCCAGGCGTCTTTGCCCGATGGCCGTGATCTTCTTTTTTGATTATTAGACACATTTAAGCTACAATTCGTGTCCAATAATCAAAAAGGAGGGTTATGGGCAGAAGCGAGGAGATAGCCGAATTCGTAGAAGGCTCGGGCGGCATCGCGAGCGCGGCGCAAATCGCGAAAGCGGGCTTTCTGCCGGGCTCGATCTCCTACGCCCTTGAATCGGGCGCCATAGACAAGCTTACCCGGGGCGTGTACTGTCTGCCCGAAGTCTTCGACGACGAGTTCGCGGCGATATCCTACAGGTGGAGCAGATGCGTGCTATCGCATGGAAGCGCGCTGTACCTCGCCGGCCTTTCCGACAGGGTTCCCGCCGCAATCGATGTCACCGTCCCGCGCGGCTACAACCCGCGCGGCCTTACCCGAGAATATCCCGATACGAAGATCCACCGCCTCCCTCCCGAGCTCTACGAGCTCGGCATCGTCAAGGCAAAGTCCCCGGGAGGGGGCACCGTGAAAGCCTATTGCGCCGAACGGGCCATAGCCGATCTCATTTCGCAGAGAGTTTCCGAAGGAGCGGACCCCCAGCTCGTCCGCGACGCGGTCGCGGGTTATTTCAAAAGGAAAGGCGCCGACCTGCCTAAGCTCGCACGGATGTGCAACGCGCTCGGCGTCGAGAAAGAGTTCAGGATGTATTTGGAGGTGCTCACATGATGAGGAGCGACGCAAGCCTCAAGGGCAAAATTAAGGCCCTGGCCAAGAAAAGCAACCTGAAGCCCCAGGAGCTCCTGCAAATGTACCTGTTCGAGCATCTTTTGATGCGGCTCGGAAAGAGCGGCTACGCCGAGGCGTTCGTTCTGAAGGGCGGCCTCCTCATCTCTTCGATGACCGGCGTCGCCCAGAGGACCACCATGGACATGGACACGACGGTGATAGGCATGGATATGGGCGAAGATACGGTGAGCGAGGCCGTCGCCGCCATCTGCGCCGTGGACGTCGCCGACGGCATGGAATACACCTTCGAGCGGATCGAGCCCATCCGCGAGGGCGACGAGTACGCGAACTGGCGCGCGCACCTGCGCGTGAGGTACGGCAAGATAGACGCCCCCGTGAAGATCGACATCACGACCGGAGACGAGATAGTGCCCGGGCGCATCGAGTACCGCTACCCGCTGATGTTCGAGGAGGGCTCGGTCAGGGTGCTCTCGTACCCGCTCGAAACCGTGTTGGCCGAAAAGCTCGAGACGGTCGTTTCCCGGGGAATCGCCAACACGCGTGGACGCGACTACTACGACATCCACACTTTGCTCCGTTTGAAGGCGGACGAAATAAATCGGGATTCCCTGCACGAAGCAGTTGTCGCCACCGCCTCCAGGCGCGGTTCGCTCGGCAAGATGGGCGACTACGAGGCCGTGCTCGGCGAGGTCAGAAGATCCGATATGATGCGGGGCATCTGGTCCTCTTACGTCTCGTCATCACCCTATGCGGAAGGCGTCGATTTCGAAGAGGCGGTCGATTCGGCCATCGAGCTCGCAAGGCTTTCGGAGCTTGACGATTTGGACTGATGAAGGCGAGAAGTCCCTCACCGCGCCAACACCAGACGATTGCGCTATAGGCATCTCTCCGACCCTTTGAATCACCTTGATTCAAGCCACCCGCTACGAACCCCTGGCGGAAACCCGGGAATGATTAAAGGTGCGACCTGCGGTTTCACGAATCAATTGAGTCATTCCCGAAATCGCGAATCAAGGGGTTGATTCGCCTAAATTGCGCACGAATCAACCCTTCGGCGACATTGTGCGACGCACATCGGTAGTACTCGGACTGGATTAGTCGCTGAGTGGGAGTAAGCCGATAGGGCTCCGACCTGCATTTTTGAGTGCCTCACTGTGCCGCCAATGGTGGCGAGTCCGCTCCGTCTCGACCAAGTTGACCAAGCGAGGATGCTGGCGGCGAAACCGAAGCGATGCTGCCGAAACAATCGCCAAATGACATGCGGCAGCGAACTGACCTCGTGGTCGAACGCGTACTCCAATGGAGTCGATACGAAGTGGCCTCGGGCAATTCCGCGCATATCTTCTTCTCCATGGGCAATCTGCGGCGCAATGGAGTACGAGCAACCATCCGCGAAGACGATGTCACAGTGCGAATCTCCCTCTGCGAAGGAATTCTTCCTGAAGCCTCATTCGAATGCGCCGCCCTCGGGGGAGAACGCATCCCTTCTACTCACCACCCGCAGCCCCATTGGAACTCGATCTGTTGTTTAAGGGTAAACAATAGAGCCAGCTGGAACCGCTGCAGACCACGATCTATCCCTCTGATGCTGGTTAACTGGCTAGGGGCTAAGACACATCTTGGATATGCGGAAGGCCATCTGATTTCGCCACAACATGGCAGGAAGCTGTCGTGCGCTACAGCAGCCGGTATGTGCGGCCTTCGTAGTCAATGACGCCTTCCTTGCGCAGCTTTGAGAGCTCGTTCGACAGCGCGCTGCGGTCGACGCTGAGGTAGCTTGCCAGCTTGGTTTGGCTGTAGGGGATGGTGAAGGCGCGGGTGCCGGCCTTCTTCTGCTGCTGCGAGAGGAAGGCGAGGATCTTGCCCCGTATGGTCTTGGGGGTCATGGCTATGGCGCGGCGGTTCATGTCCAGGTTGCTTAGCGCCAAGGCGCGCATGAGGTTCGAGGATATGTGTGCGTGGCAGCCGCACTGCTTAGGACAGGAATGGATGATGCGCTCGGCTTTGAGCAGCACCACCTCGCAGGCCGAATCTGCCAGCACATCGATGTCGAGGGGCTCCATGCTGCAGGCGTAGCCGTGCGCGAAAAGCGAGCCGGGCCCCAGCATCTCCAAGATCGTCGTCTCGCCCCAGGCATCCGAGACCTCGATCCGCACGCGCCCGGACAGGACGACGCCGAGGTATTCGGTGGGCTGGCCGGCGCGCATGATCCGCTCCTCCCGGCTGAAAACCCTTCTTGTCGCCCCAAGGCAAGGCAGCATCAGCTTCGCTTCGTCTTGGGTTATGCCGGCGAATAGCATTGAAGAAGAAGTAGGGATATCAAGCATTGGTTTCACCTGTAGGTTCTACAACAGAAATGTATGTAATACCACAGTATAGTGTAGTTGCTTCGAAAACACACCCCCGAGCAGAGGAGCGCGAAATGACTGACGAGAACATGTTTTGCCTCCAGTGCGAGCAGACGCCGGGATGCACCGCCTGCACCGGAGCTGCCGGCGTGTGCGGCAAGACCGCCGATGTGGCTCGGCTGCAAGATGATTTGACCGGGACATTGATCGCCTTGGCCCGAGCCGAGAGCGGTGGAAAGGGGGATACCGAATCCAACGGGCTTATGCTGGAGGGCATGTTCGCCTGCGTGAGCAACGTCAGCTTCGACCCTAAGGCCATTGCCGCTCTTGAGCGCCGCGTTCGCGCGAAGGCTATTTCCCTGGGCGAATTTAGCTCGTACGACATGGGCTTGCTGTGGGACGCGCAGGAGGATATCCGCAGCCTGAAGAGCCTGCTGCTCTTCGGCATGCGCGGCGTGGCGGCGTACGCCTATCATGCGCAGGCGCTGGGGAAGTCGGACCCTGCTGTGACGGCGTTTCTCTACGAGGGCATGAGGGCCGTCGGCTCCGACCTGGGCATGGACGAGCTGCTGCCTTTGGTTCTCAAGTGCGGCGAGGTCAACTTGGCCGCCATGGCCGCTTTGGAGGAAGCGAACGTCTCCGCCTACGGCAAACCCGAGCCTGCGACGGTTGAGCTCAAGGTCGAGGCGGGGCCCTTCATCGTGGTCACCGGCCACGACCTGCACGACCTCAAGCAGCTTCTGGAGCAGACCGAAGGCCGCGGCGTGAACGTGTACACCCACGGCGAGATGCTCCCCGCGAACGCCTATCCCGAGCTGCGCAAGTATCCGCATCTGAAAGGCAACTACGGTACCGCGTGGCACAACCAGCGCAAGGAGTTCAAAGACCTTCCCGCGCCTATCCTGTGGACGACCAACTGCTTGGTGAAGCCAGACGAGTCGTATGCCGACCGCGTGTTCACCACCGGTCCCGTGAGCTTCCCGGGTGCGCATGTCGTCGAGGCGGGCGAAGACGGGGCCAAGGACTTCTCTGCCCTTATCGACAAAGCACTGGAGCTGGGCGGTTGGGGCGCTGATCGGACCTTCGCCGGCATCAACGGCGGCACCAGTGTCACCACTGGATTCGGCTACGACACCGTGATGAGCGTCGCTCCCGCCGTCATCGATGCGGTCAAGTCCGGCGACATCAAGCGCTTCATCCTGTTGGCGGGCTGCGACGGCATGCGCAAGGAGCGCAGCTACTACACCGACTTCGCCAAGCTTGCCCCCTCCGACTCCGTCATCTTGACTCTGGCCTGCGGCAAGTACCGTTTCAACGACCTGAATCTGGGCAGCATCGACGGTATCCCGCGCCTGCTGGACGTCGGCCAGTGCAACGACGCCTATGGTGCGATCAAGATCGCGCTCGCGCTGGCGGATGCTTTCGGTTGCGGCGTGAACGATTTGCCGCTTTCCATGGTGCTCTCCTGGTACGAGCAGAAGGCGGTGTGCATCTTGCTCACGCTGCTGCATTTGGGCATCAAGGGCATCTACCTGGGCCCCACGCTTCCGGCGTTCGTGAGCCCCGGCGTGCTGCAGGTGCTGGTGGACAACTACGGCATTCGCCCCATATCTACTCCCGAGGCCGACCTTGCCCAGATTATGGGCTAGCCGCTCTTTTCGACAGAACCCATTCTCGTTCCCCGAAGTAGGACGGCATCGTCGGTCCCTGGAATGTAACTCCAGTAGAAACTATTGATCAAGCGACAGGGGCTTGTCCTATTCGGCGGTATTGGGACTCCAGGCAGCCGCAAAATCGTCGTCCATTCCTTCGCCGATGATATCGCTACGAATTCGCTTTCCATACCGAGAGCGTGATCTGCGGTCTCGAGTATTCGTCGAATTCCTCCTCTGATTCGGTATCGAAGGAGCAGGCGACGCGAACGGGGGCGTCGTTGCTGTATACGCGAATGCCCTCGTAGAACGACCCTGCTAGGAACGTCTCTTTGAAATCGGCGGGGATGGTGCACGTTGCGAGCAGTTCAGGATCGGCAACTGATACGTTCAGGCCGCTAAGCGGGGCGTTAAGGGTCTGGAAATCTCGCTCGGCTTGGCCCAGGTTTTCCTCGAGGCTTGCCGCGACATCGACCCCTTCGCAATAATTGATCTCAGTAATCGTCCCGTATTCGTCGAAGGTCAAGTAGACGTAAGCCCCCTCCCAGCTGAAGTCGCCTTCTCGTAGATAGCCTCTCACGTGATAGCCGTAATCTTTGTACTTCTCGTACGGGTCATCTGCCGAAACGCGCTCGCATACCTGCGCCAGCGCGTTTTCCGCCATATCAATTTGCTCGGCGGCGAGGGCGATCTTCTCCTGCGTCTCCTGGCTTCCCTGGGCGTATTGCGGAATGTATATCGCAATAAGAACCAGAACGGGCACGATCGAGAACGCGATCAATTGCTTCTTGATGTTCGGAACGGGAACGCCGTAGGCATCGGCCATCGCCTCGGCGTTGTTCGCACTTTCCGAAAGCATGTCCGCCGCTGTGCTTACCGCGCCAATCGCTCCTGCGACCTGGGCCGCGCCCCCGACGGCCTGAGCCGCCTTGTTGTCGCTTTTTTGCAGCAGACGCCCCGCCGCTTGCGTCGCAAGCACGCCGGCAACTTGAGCCGAACGGTCACTTTGAGTCTGCCTTACCGCAAGGCGATTCTGCAGGTCAAGCCATTGCTTTCCGCGCATGCCGAACTTCGGGCGAAGCGCGCAGAAGCAGAATACGGCAACGCAGATCGCGATGAGAGCGATCCCGGTATTGAGCCCGGCCGGATCGAAGCCGTCGTTGTGGAAAACCAGGTCGTCGATTATTTCCAACGGCACGATAAGGGCGCACAATGCAAAGGACATGACGAGCGCCCGCAGTGCGATCTTGGGATACACGCAGTAGCGTTGGATCTGCTTCCTCTCTTTTTCGCTGAGTGCCCGCATTGATGCCTTTCGTATGCCGTTGGGATAAGCTTGACGCCGATCGGTAAGGAGAGCGACTGCCGCAAGGTGGTTGCTGCTAGGCCGGCTCCTCCCGTCCATCGCGTTACATTGTAGGGGATTTGATAGGCTGTTTCGGAATCGAGCGCATTAGGCAAACCGATGATCCGGAATGATTGTCGGCCCTCGAACAGTGCAGCCGCAGGGTGGAACAGGGAGGATTCCTCACTCATCGCTGCGCGACGCTGCGAACCCGAGCGGCGAATTCGACTGCGCCAGGCTGCGGGAAATGCTCGTTGGAAAATATGCCGAGGCAAAGGGTGGCTCCATCGTAAAATCGCTGCTGGCGAACTCCGGAATCCTTGAAGGGGAGGGGCGCGTCCTGCATCCGGTGGAGGTTGAGACTGCCGCCACCGTGGGCGCTGACGTCGTCAAGAACTTCGCCTGCTTGGAGGGTCTGCGGGGCTACGAAGTCGGATTCGGGCACGTGATCTGCCAGGCGAAGGATCCCTATTCCATAATCAGAGGCGTGCAGGCGGTCCCCGTTTGGGCTATTAAGCAGTGTCGGTGACCTGCGGACCCCAAAACCAGCAAAGCCGTTGTCTACGATTCTCTCCGCGCAGAGCCCAATCGTCATGATATTTAGGTCGATATGCCGCTGCCAGCACCGTTCCTAAACGTGAACAGGGATAATCGAATCTAATCAATTTGGTCTCGATGCAGTGGAGAGAACCTGTTATGAGCATAGTTATGAACCATTCGGAGAAGCTGTCTAAAGAGTTGGAAGTACGGCATTGGGCTTGCTATGCTGCGAAGGCGGCGGCGCTTTTCTTGCTGCTCGGCGCATTCGCCGTATTCGGTTCGCAAATGCATGCCTTCGGGGTAGCCGTTCTGTGGGCCCTGTTGAGCTGCCTGTCTGCACTCGGATATGCCTACTTCCACGTTGTCCGCAAAGCGAGCCAGCGCTTCCTGTTCGAGTCGGGCCGCCAGCTCTCCCGTATCAACAGCGGTCGCACACTGGTTTTCGGCATCGCCTTCGTTGTTGCGGCGACATGCGCGTTTGGGCTGTTCTGCGATGTTCTCAGGTGGAATGCCCTGGAGTGGGGCATCGTTGCGTCAAGCGCGATCTTCTACCCTGTGGCATATTGCGTCCTGCTCCGCCTCATTGGAGGCCAGTTCGCTGAGGAGTTCAGGCAGCCGGGCACCACGAGAGCGGCAATCTGGGTCACAATCGGTTACTTGTGTATCGCTTTCCTCGCTGAGAGCTTTGCCGTTCCCGTAGTTGATTATCCCTCGGCGTACGAAGCCTTTGCCGCCGCGCAGCAGGAGTTCGGCGATTCCCCTGTGGAGTTGCTCCGTCAACTGGGGATACTTTCTTCTGTTGCTGAAGGAATGACAAACTGGGGAACCTCCCAGGCGGCCGATACGTCGCCGTATCTCTATGCCGGGATGAAGATCTTCCTTAACGCTTTGTCCCTTGCAGCGGTGGGAAGCATGCTTGGCGCATGCTCCATAAGCAAGACGGAGCTAAGGCGCATGTTCGCTGACTTCACCGACGATACCGCAGATTACACGGCGAACGATGGCGCCAGGTCAAAGCCCGCCTTGCGCTTCCACTACGTCGCTGTGGGCGCTTGCATGCCCGTTCTGCTGCTTGTGCTTCTTCTGTGCGTGAACGCGCATCTCCAGGATGCGTCCGATCGTGGCGAGCTGTCCTTCGTCAAAAGCTTCGCCAGCAATGCGGTGAACCTGACCGTGTGCGTAATCGACGGCGAGCCCTACGATGCCCAGGTCCTCCAAGCCGCCAGGGATGAGGCATCAAGTGAGCTAGAAAAGCTTTCAACCGAGGCCAAAGAGACTCTTGTACCGCTTGTCAACGCATCGTTCGACGCCCGCATAGACAACATCGATGGATATCTTGACGACTACTACAGCCTGCCCGCCGACTACGAGCGGCTGGTAAACCTTGTTGGCGGCAACGTCGAGGAGTTCGCCGCTCAACGTCTTCAGGAGAAGATTGACTCCGACATCGACGATTCCGAACTGGCCTTAAAGCTCGAGGAGTACAGTGCTCAGAGCCAAGCTATTCTCGATCGATTCGAGAGCGCAAAGGCTTCGTCCAAAATCGAAGAAGTCCCCGAATGGCTCATGAAATCGAAGGATGTGGTCGATGCGACCCTCTTCGATGAGACGATCGAGCCTGATCAGAAGCTCTTGAGCTTAGGGCAGCGCTTTGGCGTGAGCGCGGCTGCTGGCACAGCTGCAGGGGTGGCGACGAAGGCTGTTTCGAAGAAGCTGATTGAACGCACCGTCGAGAAGCAGTTTTTCAAGAATGTAGTTTCCCGCATCACGAGCGTGCTCGCTTCGCGTGCTGCGGGAGGCGTGGTCGGCGCTGCGATTGGCACGGCTGCCGGTCCAGTCGGCACGATCTTGGGGGCCGCTGCGGGCACGGCGGCCAGCATCGGCGTTGACTACGCCTTGCTGAAGGTGGATGAGAGTCAAAACCGCGAATCGTACAAAGAACAGATAACCGACGCCATAGAGGAAGAGCGGGCCGAGGTACTGTCCCTGCTTGAGTAAGTGCCCGTAGTATAAGTACGATTCGAGTTGCCATGTTGTAAACATAGGCTGGCGCGCCGACAGCTGGCACAATAGCGCCGCTGCCGAGGAAGGCGTCTAGAGTAGTCCCTTGGCTCGCTTGTCATAGATCTTATCGAGCTCCGATTGCACGTACTCTTCTTTGAGTTTGGCGACGAAGCGAGCATCCGAGAACAGTCGGTAGACGAGCACCGTCGCGCCTCCGAGGTCGAGGCATTTGGGGTTCTCCGTAATCAACGCCTGCACAACGCTGCTCGAGGTCGCAATGGTATCGGAGATGAGGATGATCTTCTTGGTGCGCGCCTGGTACATCTCGGTGCAGTAGTCCGACCCGTCGTCATTGAATATCAGCGAGCAGCCGTGTAGCGCCGCTATCAGCCAATTAATGAGCGCCGTCATGCCAGCCTGTACGCCGACTTTCAGAACATCGCCGGTGCTGACGTATTTGGTAAGGGCCTCGGTGTACGCCTTGTCGAGGACGAGGTTGGCGAACGGGATCTGTATCCCGCACGGCGTGTAGAGGTCCGTGCCGATGTGGACCAGCTGCTTGATCAGGGCCGCCGCGGCGGCATCCGGCTCGCTCACGACGCGCCTTCCCGCCGCAACCAGCATCTCCACGGTCCCGGTGGGCGCCCCGATCAGCGGGTTCTTCCCGAATGCGTCGTAGGAGACCGAGTAGGTCGCGGGGATCCGCGCACCGATCCCGAAGACGTTGGCGTCCCTAACGCAGGTGATGCTGTTGGTCATGATGTTCGAGGTTCCGAACACGAGGCCGAGCACCGGGTCGTGGCCGAGGGTCGCGAACCGGTGGTTCGCGCCCTTGAATATCTTTAGGTTCTCAGCCTCGTAGCGCGTCGCGTCGTACGGCACGCCCCGCGAGGAGAGGATGTGGCTCTTGGAGGCGAACAGGCGGCCAGATTCCGCCGGAGCCCCATCGTCGAAGCCGGAGAAAACGCGGTCCTGGAAGCTATGCAGGGCGTCTTCCTTGGCGTTGCCCGCTCCCGCCCGCTCGACCTCCGTCAGGGAGTTGATGACGAGCACGCGGGCGACCTGGAGCATGGTCGCGGCGACGACGAAGGCCGCGTCGGCGTCCTGCAGCCTCGTCCGCTCCTTGAACTCACGGTCGATGCGCTCGAGGTTCTCGCCGTACTCGCGGACGGACTTCTCGACTGCCTGCTCCGCCCAGCTCTCGTCGACGGCCACGCACGCCGCCCTCGCCGCCATGTAGTCGGCGAAGAGCCTGCAAGCGTGCTCCTCTTCCTCGGTCACTTGCCCGTCCGCCGCTGCGGCGACCTGAAGCTGCTCGGCTATGGACCCCAGCGACACGATGCTAATGTTGTCCAAACAGTCCTTTACCCGGTCGAAGGACAGGTCCTCGTCGTCCGCGATTGCCTGCACCTTCGCCTTCACGTCGTCCGGGAGACCGCCGTCCAGCTTGAGGTAGTCTAGGCCGTCCTCGAGCCACTCCCGCTCCTCTTGGGAGAAGTCGCCGTCGCAGCGCATCAGGAAGAAGAGCGTTGCCACGTAGGCGTAGATGAAGTTGTGCCGCTTCTGGCCTGCAAGGTAGGCGCCCTGCTTGATCCCGTCGCGGAAACCCTTGATGCGCGCCCTGCGCAGGCGCGCGGAGAACGAGTTCTCCTTGATTGCGTTGATGCCGCCCTCCGCAGTCGACGCCGCGCCGGACGCGAGGGATGACGCTCCCTGGGCCAACCCCATGGCGGCGTCGACGGCGATTCCGCCCACAGCGTTCGCGGCTCCCGCAATCGCTTTGCCCGCACCAGAGGACGCGATTTGCTCGCCGACGTTCGACGAGCCTTCCGCAACTGAGCACATGGCGGCGCCAGCCATCTTGGATGCCGAGGCGGCCGTGTTAACGATCGCTTTTCCCGCGCCTTCGGCCGCGTTTGCGGCGCCTTTGGCGGCGGACTCGACGGCTGCCGATGCTCCTTTGGCTATCCCTCCGGCGGTATGGGCGGCTCGGGATAGCGTTTCCCCAAGATTAAAACTAGGCGCCATTCTGCTTCTCCTGATGTGAGCGGTTCTTGCGTGGGATGCCCCTACGCAACTTATGCAACACAGTACGCGAGACGTGCCTCTCGTACTCTTGATTATCTCACTATGAGCAAGCCCCTCGTCTGGCGATTTCGACTGGCTCTAGACGACCGCGTGGTCGCTCGTCGTGCTCGGCACGCGCGCCCATGCGGCGATGAAAGTGCAAATGCGGCTTGGTGGAAGCTTCCAGGGACAGTGCTGCATGTCAGATATATATATAGTGCTCTGCCTGCGTGAAAATTAATAATCATGTTGCAATAGTTCCCTAAAAAGGTATTATTGCAACCTCGATTATGGCCGCTTGGTGCTCCTTACGTCGCAGGAATCTGGAAAGGGCGCCGCTGGTCAGCTTCTCAGTCAGCTGGGTGAAGCCGCGGCGCGCATCAAAGGGGAGGAAAATGATGTGCGCGAAGCCACGGAACCGGGCAGGACGCTGTTCAACGTCGTTCCGAACGGCGAAGCCGCTGAGCGCCGGTGGACGCACGATGGGCTCGATTGGGAATAAAGCCGCGAGTGAAATAGCGAGGTAGGGCTGCGATAACGAGGGACGGTGGTGCTCCCATGAAGAAGGGCGAGCTTCTTTTGGAGGCTCGCCCCTCTTGGTTGATGCTTGAAGTTGGGTGCTCGGGAATGCGGCGCGCAGTGTGGCAGCCCCATGCGGTTGCGGACTCTGCTCGCTGCCACAAGCGGGCGCGGGGAGGCCCCGAGCAGGCGTGGACCCTGTGCGCGGCTCTTGCGGCTTAGACCAGCTTGCCCTTGCTGTGGTCGATCATGTGTTGGATGATCTCGGCCGTCCAGTCGGTGAACTCGCGGTTCTTCGTGACGAGCTTGTCGCCAGCAAGTTCCTGGTAGCTGATTTTCGCCTTGGCATAGCGCGTGACCTTGGATTCCTCCTCGCGGGACAGGCAGTCCTCCGTGGTCTTGAAAGCGCCGAGCGCGCGGATCATCTTCGCGTTGAACATGATGTGCGGCTTGTCGTCGGCATCGAGGTAGATGAAGGCGGCCTTGGTCACGCCGAGCTGGTTGGCGTGCAGACACGCGACGTTTTCGAGCGACTCGAGCGTGTCGGTGAGGTCGGCGGCAAGCGCTGCGGCTTCCTCGGCAGAGACGGCATCGCAGGGATGTGACAAGACGGCGTCGTCTTTCACCAGGTCTTTGATCATGAGGGTATCCTCCCGTAGGTTGCGAACAAAGCGCGCCCGCAAGTTGGGCGCTCATGCTTGGAATTGTACCACGGAAGAAAAGGCTCACCCTCGCTGCGCACGCTCAGAGCCAGGACAACGGCTTCGCCGGGTGACTCATGCTCGGGGGAGCCGCTATTCCGAGAGGTGATTTTGAGACAATTGAGGGGCGTAATGTCTTCCATGATGTACCAAAAAACGGACAATCGCCTTATAGCCGAAGATATCCCAAAAACATTATCGCAAACAAAATTAAATTGTTGAAAGGGGGTTATTCCTATTGGAATCAACCTATAAGGGTTTTCATAACAGCGAGCATTCTGCCCTCTGGCAATTTGCGCTCATACGGCTCGCTCGCCCACCACCGTACGCCACCACGCACGTCATATCCTATCCGCGGCCATTCTCGTCCACTTCAACAGGCGGCTCGTAGAAGGTACCTTCGTTCAGCATCGCGAAAATCACCGTCACCCGATGTCTCGCCAACGCTCGGAGCGCCTGCAAATGCTTCTTTCCTTCGGCTCGCTTGCGCTCGTAATACGCCCTTGCCACAGGGTCGCACTGAACCGAACGCTGCGACGACTGCATGAGCGCATTTTTCAATCGCCGGTTACCTCCTTTTCGTTTCCGTCTCTTATGAACGCTCGTTCCCGAATCCTCCTTGCGCGGCGCCACACCCGCGTACGACGCCAGGTGATTCGAATCGCGAAACCGACCAATGTCGCCAATCTCGACGGCAATCAGCGCCGCATACACCGGGCCGACGCCAGGGATGCTCTGTAAAAGATCAACCTCGGGAATCATCTTCGCACGCTGCTCAATCGTCAGATTCAAGCGCTTCTCTTCAGCCAATAGCTCGATTATGCGCGATGCGATCGAACGTATTTGCTCCTCGATCACCGCAGCGCCAGGCAGCATGACGGTCTGCCGATCGAGCACGTCGAAAACTTGCTCCACCTTCTTCGGGCCGTCCACGCAGTGATACTTCAGCTCCGCCGCCCACGTTGACACGCGAGCGCGGCCCGCCTGGCGAAAGCCAATCGGCCCGCCATAGCGCGCAATTAGTCGAATTTCCAGGTCGTTATGAAGTTTCCTCTTCGAGAAGAGCTCTTCAAGCGGAGGGCTTACCTGATGGATGAAATCGTAAAGCCGGTTGTAGCAGCGCGTGCGCTCCTCGACAATGTCGTCGCGGCGCGAGGAAAGCACCTTAATCTCCGCCATCGACTCAGCCCGATTGCCCACGAACTCGATGTTGCGTGGCGTTGTTCGTGAAGCATCAGCCAGGATGAACGCATCCTTTTCGTCGAATTTATCCTCACCGTACGTTTCAGCAACTTGGCGAAAGCGGCGTGGCGACATGTGCGCTACAGGAATGTCCATGCTTTTAGCGACGCCGACGACAAGACGGCCGAACGCGCCGAACTGATCGACGATAACGAGAGCAAACCCGAAATCGCCTGCTTCCTCCAATGCAGCGCGAATCTCCGCCTCCTCCTGAGGAACTTTCCGATTAATCAACGGCTTGTCGCCATGACGGTCTAGGGCGACAATATGGTTCGAAGTTTTCCCAACATCTATGCCGCAAAACACTTCGAATGGAGCGATATCGACTTTGTTCAAAGACAACTCCTTCCCAAAAAGGGGACGAAGCCGCCGCGCGCCAGCCCTCGACAACATTCCAAAGAGCAAATAGCAGCAACCTTATGAGTGATGAGCGGACGCCGCCGGGCACGGCGGCATGATTCCAAAGGCCATAGGGCGGCAATGTGCATGAGCCTGTACCCGAACCCCGCGGCGGCCATGGGCGGGCCATGCATAGCCGAGCCCAACCGTTAGTATAGAACCAAAGCAGAAAAGAACAATGAGCGAAGACGGCGTCTTGACGAAATAGTGACTTTATCGCCAGCTCAGACACGGTATCGTAAGAAGTAGAATGAGATAAGGATGAGCTTCGTCGCCAGCAAAGCCTTATCGTCAAAAGGGCAATCAATGTGAGCGGCTTGTTAATTTCTGCCGAAAACTAAAATTAAATGTTTCAAATTGACGGTGTTGTGTATAATGCAGAAGAGTCATTTGGGCGTTGTGAAGCTTGCTTCACGGGTGGCACACTAGCTTTAGGTTTCATCCGTGGAGGAAGTGAAATTGCTCCCAAAGCAGTATCCACATTCCAATAGGAGGAAAAATGACAGCTTGCAAAGACTCCCTTAATGGGAAGAAGGCAGTGAGCGCGACCCTCGCGGGCGTTCTCGCGGTCGGCATGGTGCCGGCAGCGGCCTTCGCGGCGGAAGCACCCGCCGACGAGGCCCAGAACGACGGCATCGAACTTCTGGACACCACCAGCGCCGTGACCCTGTTCAACGCTGGCACCATTGCGCTGGACAGCACGTTCAGCCCCGTGAGCGGCAAGACCAACCAGTTCACCGCTAACGCGACCACCGACGGCACCGCGCTCGATCTGGGCACCGTCACCGTTACCCCGAAGGGCCAGTCTGCGGTTACCGCCACGGGCGACGATTTCAAGGTGACCATCACCAAGGACGGCACCGAGGTGAAGGAAATCAAGGCTCCCGGCACCTACACCGTGTCCGTTGAGGCTGTTGGCGGCGACTACAAGGGCGGCAAGGTTTCCGCCACCATCACCGTCAAGGGTGCTTCTCTCGCTAACGCAACCCTGTTCCAGGTGAACCCGGACGACGCCAAAGACGTTTCCGACACGACGTTCACCTACACCGGCAATGTGCTTGACCTCGGCGTTCAGGTTGACGGCAAGGCTCTTAAGGCTGGCACCGACTACACGATCAAGTTCGTGAACGCTGGCGGCGACGCCAACAACGATCCCGCAGTCGAAGTGAAGAACGCTGGTAAGTACTATGCGGTCATCACCGGCCAGGGCAACTTCGTTGGCAACGTCAAGAAGATTGCCAACGTTGAGGTCGCTCAATTCGATCTTGCCAGCGCCACGATTTCTGTCGATGACGTTTACGGTGCAACCGCTGCCAAGCCTTCTACTCCGACTTCTGTCAAGAACGGCTCCGATACGCTCGCGAACCCGGCTGAAGTCAAGCTGACGCTCAACGGTGGCCAGACCTGGGATGCCAAGGGTCAGTACGCCTTCACCGCCAAGGCGGACGGCAACACCAACATCACGGGTAGCAATGCTAATGTAACCTGCAACAAGGTCGACGCAGTTGCCACTTTCGAATACGATGGCGCCGCGTTCCCGACGGAGTTCACCTCCAATAATGGCGACAAGAAGCCGGTCTACTTCGACCTCGGCAAGATTGCCGCCAAGGACGCCGCAGGCAAGGCTGTTGCCGAATCCCTGATTGATGTCACCGTCACCGACAAGAATGGCAACGACGCAACGACTGATTTCGAGGCTCACAAGGCCGGTACCTACACCGTGAAGGCCGCTATCAACGACAACACCTATACTCTGGGTGGATCTGCTGAGTGCAAGGTTGTCATCAAGGAAGCCACCGTCGTTACTGCCGAGAACGTCGTCGTTGAGTACCAGGGCAAAATCGTCACTTCTGTCGAGAAGGCTTTTGACGGTGCTGCCATCGAGGCCGGTGACTTCACCATCACGGTTACCGATGCTGAAGGCCAAGAAATTGAGGGCACCACGGCCAAGCTCGTCGATGCCGAGGGTGAGGACGTCGCCGAGGCAGTTAATGCGGGCTCCTACAAGCTTGTCATCGAGAACGACAATGTTGTCTTCGAGGGCGAGGCTGTTGTGCCTATCACCATCAACAAGGTTGACCTGAGCACCATCAAGGTCGGTGCTGAGCAGAAGGCGTGGCTCGACCATACCGAGAATCCGGTTCTTACCTATGTCCAGAAGGGTACCGAGGTTGCTGACCTTGACCTCGAATACCAGTCTGGCACCGACGAAAATGGCGAGCCTGTGTGGGAGGCGCTCCCCGCTGCCGCTAAGGTGACGGTCAAGGATGTTTCTGGCAAGGAAGTCACCAAGCTTGAGGACGAGGGCATCTACACCATCGAGATCGCGGCTGCAGATGACGACGCTGCTCTGAACTACACGTTCCCAACGGAGGTTTCCATCACGGTTGCGGATGAGGCAAACCTGAAGTTCGCCGACAATGTCGATTCGAGTGCCTGGTACTACAACGAGGTCAACAAGGCTGCCGAACTCGGTCTTATGAACGGTTACACTGACACCAACCTCTTTGGGCCGAACGACACCATCACTCGTGCTCAGGTTGCACAGGTTCTGTTCAACATGGCTCGCGATCGCGCCGATATGGACCTTCCCGAGGGCTCTTACAACGAGATCTACGGATATGCGTCCTTTAGCGACGTCAATGGCAAGATGTGGTACGGCAAGGCCATCGCGTGGGCTAAGGCTGCTGGTATCGTGACTGGCTACGGCGACGGCACCTTCGCTCCCGAGAACAACATCACGCGCGAAGAGTTCGCGACCATGCTTGCCCGTTATGCTCAGAAGTACGGCAACTACACTGCCGGTAGCGCTGCTGATTTTGCTGCGTATGGCGATGCTTCCGCGGTTGACTCCTGGGCTGCCGAGTACGTCGCATGGGCGGTCAAGGGCGGTTACATGGGCAAGAACACGAACGTTCTCACGCCGCTCGCCAACATGACTCGCGCCGAGGCGGCTGCTATGGTCGTCCGCTACGCTGGCTAAGCTAACTGCCTAAACGAGGCTCATTTTTCGCCTGCTGGGAGCTAATCCCAGCAGGCTGGCCATGGGGCATGCGGGATGCGAGCGTCGCGCAAAGGACGCGAGCATTCCCATGCTTCAGGGTCAGCCTTAGGCAATCAATCGCAAGCTGTCGCGTAAGGCTTCGGGTGCGCCGACGCCCCCTCATCCGGGAAACCTGGGAGGGGGCGTCGGCGTTTTCTGACGAAATGCCCGCCCATGTTTTCCCAGGAGGCTTTTTCCCATGCCCAACCCCATATCCAAGCTGCTCTCGCTCGGCGACGGCAGGCGTCTTAGGCAGTATCGCCGTATAGTCGACAACATCAACTCGCTCGAAGACGGCCTTTCCGCGTTGACGGATGCCGAATTGCGCGCTACGGCCGACCGTCTGCGCGAGCGTGCGGTTGCTGGCGAGGCCAACGAGAGTCTTTTGCCCGAGTCGTTCGCGCTTATGCGCGAGGCGTCGAAGCGCACGGTGGGGCTGCGCCACTACGATGTGCAGCTCATCGGAGGCATGGCCTTAAACGATGGGTGCGTCGCCGAAATGAAGACTGGCGAGGGAAAGACGCTCGTCTCCACCTCGGTGGGCTTCCTGAACGCACTGTCGGGCGATCCCGTTCACGTCGTCACCGTCAACGATTACTTGGCGAAGCGCGATGCGGAATGGGTTGGCCGCATATACGGGTTGCTCGGCATGAAGGTTGGGCTTATCCAAAACAGCATGGAGCCCGAGGAGCGCAGACCCTCGTACGCCGCCTCCGTCACCTACGGTACCAATTCCGAATTTGGCTTCGACTACCTTCGCGACAACATGGTCTCTTCGCCTCGCGATCGCGTGCAGCGCGGCCATGCGTTCGGCATCGTCGACGAAGCCGACTCGGTGCTTATCGACGAGGCGCGCACGCCGCTTATCATCTCAGGGCTCTCCGGTGCGCCTTCTGCTATCTGCTCCACCTTCGCCGAAATCGCGGCTAAGCTCGATCCCAAAAACGACGTCGTCCTCGACGAGAAGCGCCGAACGGTGTACGAAACCGAAAACGGCCTTGCGAAAATCGAGAAAATGCTCGGCAGCGAAGTATATGCCGACCTCTCAGGGGCCACAGCGAACCGGCTGCGCCAGGCGCTCAAGGCCCAGTTCCTGTTCAAGATTGACCATGACTACGTGGTCGACGGGGGCGAAGTGAAGATTGTCGATGCCTTCACGGGCCGCATCATGGAGGGTCGCCGCTATTCCGAGGGTCTCCATCAGGCGATCGAGGCGAAGGAACACGTTCAGATTAAGCCCGAGACGCACACCATCGCAACCGTCACATTGCAGAACTACTTCCGCTTGTACAAGAAGCTCTCCGGCATGACGGGCACGGCGCTCACCGCCGACAGCGAGCTCGATCATATCTACCAGATGCCCGTCGTCCCCATCCCCACGAACAAGCCCGTGATCCGCGAAGACAAGGGCGATTTGATCTTCCGCACTGCAGAGGCCAAGTTCGCCGCCGTTGCCGACGAGGTAGAGCGCCGTCATGCCAAGGGGCAGCCCGTGCTCGTGGGTACGGCTTCGGTGAAGGCTTCCGAGCGGTTGTCAGAGAAGCTATGCGAACGTGGCATCGGGCACCAGGTGCTCAACGCGAAAGAACATGAGCGTGAGGCTGCGATCGTTGCCGAGGCGGGCCGGCTTGGCGCGGTCACCGTTGCCACCAACATGGCTGGCCGCGGAACCGACATCCTGCTCGGAGGCAACTATGAGATGCTTCGGCAGGCCGCCCTTAAGAAATTCGGTGTGAAAGACGAGGAGTTGGCAGCAGAGTGGCAGCTCCATGCGGCCGACGCCGAGGCAAGGTATATCACCGACCGCGAGGGCTATGCCGTCCGCGTGCTCGGAGGACTGTGCGTCATCGGTACCGAGCGTCACGAGGCGCGGCGTATCGACAACCAGCTGCGCGGCCGCGCCGGGCGACAGGGAGACCCGGGCGAATCCCGCTTTTATCTTTCGCTCGAGGACAACCTTTTGCGCCTTTTCGGGAAGGAGCGCATACACAAGGTTTCTGAGATGATGGTGCAAAGGGGCATCCCTGACGATTCGCCTTTGGAGGACCCGCTGGTCTCGAAGGTGATCACCGCCGCTCAGCAACAGGTGGAGTCGATGCACTTTGCCTCGCGCAAAAACGTGCTCGAGTACGATGATGTCATGGACTTGCAGCGCAAGGCCATCTACGGCGAGCGCAATGCCATCTTGGACGGCAAGGACGTCTGCGAGGGCATGGCCGAGTTCGTGGAGAGCATGGTCGATAGCTTGCTTGAGGAGAACTGCCCCGCCGAGATTCCTTCGGACGATTGGGATTTCGGGACGGTCGATGCGTGGGTTGAGTCGATGACGGGAGAAAAGGGCTACGACTCAAGCGAAATCGAATGCGATCAGGATCCCGATGTGCTCGCCGAAGACGTTCGCGATCATCTGATGAGGGTTTTCGACGAAAAGCGCGAGGCGGTGGGCAATCCTTTGTTCGAGGAGCTCTGCACGCAGATAACGCTTCGCATCATGGACACGCACTGGGTCGCGCATCTTACCGACATGGAGGGCTTGAAAGCGGGCATCGGGCTTCGCGCATACGGGCATCGTGATCCGCTCGTTGAATACAAGGAGGAGGCCTACCAGGCGTTCTCGCGGCTCGTGGATTCCATCTACGAGGACAGTCTGCGCGCCATCCTGCGCTTGCCCGTCGAGAGCGCAGGTGCTGCCTCTAGCGGGCTTTCCGAGGAGGATAACCCCTTCCGCCCCGAGAGCATGGTGTACTCCGATTCGCGATTGGCCCCCGAGGCCTCTCCGCTCGAGGCACCCGACCCCGCAGGGGGAAATCCGCTCGGATAGGGGGCAATCCCGCCTGGGCGATCCCGCAGCCCGCCCGGATAATCGGCAAGCTCGCCTGGGCGATTCTGCAGTCCGCCCAGGTGGCCGAAAGGCTCATAGCCAAAAGACGAACACGCCCTCATGAGAGGGCGTGTTCGTTTTTTGCGATGTAAAGGGACCTCGTTGCGACAATGATGCGCGACCTGTCGGTTGGGGTGCCACCTCCTCGTGTTTTCCTCCCATTGGAAAAAGGCTGGGTGCGGCTGGCTTCCGCTCATAGCATGGAGGAAACGAGTTGAAGGCAAGGAGGGGGACATTTATCGATTTTTGCCGTTGTTTCGGGGGTTCACCTTGGATTATCGGTTGAAGAGCGCTAATGTCTCGTCTGATTCTGTCGTTTGCTTAGGCAGAGAACTGATGGGTTGGGTAAAACTACAGAGGTGGCTTACGTAAAATGCACCGATCAAACAAGGTGCCTTTCAAAGGCACGCTTACCAGCAAGGCATTTTCGATATTCCTCGCATTGACGCTTTGTGTGCCCACAACGCTAGCGGGCAACTTGTCCCACGTGCGGCAAGCGCAGGCGGATACGTCTGTCCCTCAGGAGCAATCGACGGGTGGCGACGCTCTCGATTCCGCTCCCGATGGTGATTCGGTCGGCGAAGCTGCCGACTCCGCGCAAGCACAGGACGCGCCTGATTCCCCAGCGCTTTCGCCCGCTCTTGATTGGGGCGCTCAGTACCAGGCGCTCATGTTGTCCTCGAAAGGGATCACGGTCGATGTGCAGAAGCTCATCGAAAGCGCGCGCGAATCCGGCGCGACACTCTCTTCGGGCGACACCCAGGCGCAAGCTGCTCAAAGCGGCGAATCCCATCCGGCCGGTTCTCAGGCGGCGGCCCCAAGCGGCGCTGCCCAAAGCGAGCTCCCCTCGACGATTCCTGCCACGCTCGATCTTTCGTTTGAGCTCGACCCCTCAGCTTGGGTCGGCGATTCGGGCGCGAATCCGTCCTCGGGCGCAGATCAGGCCTCGGCGACAGCCTCCCTCAGTGCGAGCGAGCACAAGGCGGTCGTCCCCGGCGATTGGCTCTCGGTGGAGCTTCCGAAAGAGCTCAAGCCCGCAGATGAAACGCTTGCGCTCGACGTGTTCCAAAACGACGAGCAAGGCAACGCCACAACGGTGAAGATAGCCGAAGCGACGTGGGAGGGCGACAAGGCCAAGGTGACTTTCACGACTCCGGTCGACACTGCTTCAGGTGCCGCGCCGCTTTATGGCCAAAGTGCAGAACGGGCAACGGGCGCCGATGCCTCGATGCCCTTGACGCTCGCCGCGTCAGTGCAGCTTCCCGTCGTTTTCTCCGCCGACCTCGTGCAGGATGCTCCATCCACCTTCAACTGGCTGTTGCAGCAAACCGCATCGGGAAGCCGCAGCGCGCAGCTTTGCGTGCCCTCGAGGGGCGAGTTTTTGTCGTTGATGGGCGCGGCTCCGAGTAAGGGGCAGCCAAATGCGATAGCCGAAGACGAAGTCGTTGGAATCCATCCTTCCTCGAAGCGCGAGGGCTCGGCGTCGTTTGTCACCCTGTGGGCCGACAACAACTCGGGGTCTCGCCCGTCAACGACCGAGATGATGAACAGGCAGGAGTACGGTCTTTATTTCCAAGTTGAAGGGGACGATGCGTCGTACCGCCTTTTCGAGACGGATAGTGCGGGCAACTGCGTCGTTTCGCAGGATGCGAAGCGGCTGTTGGGCATGACCCAGGAAGACCTTGACAAGTTAAGAAATCCCGACACCGATTGTTTCGTGCGGGTCGACCGCAAAACGACCAACTCCTATGAGGCGAGCGCGTCAGAGCTCTATTCCGAGGTTGTCGTCACGACGCAGAAGAAGGACGAGGACGGCAGCCCCGCGCTCGACGATGAGGGCAATCCGATTTACAAGGAGACCCGAAAGCACATCACCTGGTCTATCAGGCACGACGGGGTAAGCGAGGGAGAGACGGCATACGACGGGGCCTACATCGACGCTCCGCGCAATGATTATCCGGGCTACGTCAACGACGGGCAAGAGGTGATGCAGCTTCTGGGGGACGTCACCTTCAACTTCACCCTGCGCGTTGGCGATGAGGCAGGGCGGTTGACGAGCCTGCCAGAGGACGAGCGCTTCGATGCCTGGTTTCAGGAATGGGGCATCCACCAAAAGCTCATCGTGAAGAAGAACGTCAACGGCACAGAGGAGGACTACTCCGAATTGACGGGGGGTCCTGAAGCGGACAACGAACTCTATCATGCTATGAAAGACGGCACCCTGAAGCTGTCGATTTCAAACGATGGGCAGACTGCCATGCTAGGGCCCGCGCGCTGGCCGATGTATCATCCCGATGGGTCGGCATTCGAGTACAGCCTCCAACAAGAGGAGTCGAAGAGCACCAAGACGTTCCCCGATGGAGCCACGTACTCGGATTACTATCAGGTTGTTTACAACAACCTCAACACCCTGCACTACAGCTCGGACACCACGACGGCGCACAATAACGGCACGATCATCCTCATCCATAAGGGCGACACGCGCGTCGATGCCCATAAGATCTGGCTCGACGACGACGCCTCTGAGCGCCCGGAGACGAGGTTCACGCTTTGGCGCTACTCGTTGCGCGATGGAGCCGGCCCCGATAGCGCGTCTCAGGTGACGACCCGCGACGACGGAGGCGCTTACGTAACGCTTACGCTCTCTGCGGAGGAAAGCGAAAAGGCCGGTGACGGCGCTATCGATCTGGGTGGCCTGTTCCGTAAGCAGTACCCGGATTGCTCGATCGCGAAGTACGACCCTGCTGGCTATCCCTATATTTATCTCATTCGAGAGGACGGCCTGTCGGGTTACGAGACCCTGTTCGGATCGGGCGTCGCTGAAGACGGATCGGCGACAGGCGATACGGGTGCGAACTACTACAGCGCCGATTTCGAGAACACCGTCGCTGCGGGGGGCGATGCCGTCCGCGCGGATGGCGACAAGTCGCTCTACATGGGCGGTACCATCATCAATCGCCGTAGCGATACCACGAAGCAGACGCTCGCTAAGACATGGGAGGCGGGGTCGTATCAAGACCAGCTTGCAGACGTCGAGGTGACCTTCCAGCTCGAGCGCATACTTAAAGAACATGCCACGTTCGATGAGAATCGGGGCTATTGGGTTGCCAACGGCGATACCTACGAGGTCACGGACCCCGATACGGGTGACACGTTCCGGTATCCCTACGATTTTCAGTATTGCGACGACGTCCCGTATGATGCCCAGTTAAAAACGGTGACAGGATGGACGTCCGAGAACATGACGCAAGAGGTGAGCGCGGACGTTCCTCGCTATGACAAGGACGGCAAAGAGTGGGTCTATCGCTGGAACGAGGTCGCGGTAACCAAGGCTGGCGACCCCATGAGCTATTTCATCCAGAATACCGACCCCAATACCGGGCTCAAGCTCATGTCGGGCGACTTCTTCATCTTCTCCTCCATCGTCGATGCTCAGGGTACTAATGTTCCGCTCCACTTCAAGGGTGAATACGACAAAGAGCGCGGCGTGCTGGTGAACCGCTACGTCGATGAGACGACAGCCCAGATGCAAAAGTGGTGGTGGAACGAGAACACGCAGGAGTTCACGCAGGACACGAGCAACCTTGGCTACGAGGCCCAACCCGTTACGGTAACGCTGCTGCGCAACAACGAGGTATTCGGGGAATTCACGGTCAACGGGGCGAAATCCGAAAAGCGGGAAGTCGCCTCGAAGGATGGCAGCACCGCGTTCTTCTACCAGGAAACCGAGCCATGGGTGATGGACTTCACGGGCTTGCCGAAATACGATGCCAACGGCTCGGAGTACGATTACATGGTCGTTGAAGGCGCGATGGGGTATTTCCAGCAACACCAGTACATGCCCGAAGACCCTGAGACGGGTCTTCCGAACGTGACGAAAATCTGGAACAAGCCCGGATCCGGTGGGTCGCTAATTCGCGTCAGCAAAGCATGGGAGGACGGGGGGAACACCTCTGCTCGTGTGCCCGTCAAGGTGGGCATCTTCGCCAAGCACGACATCTTCGAAGATGGCGAGCTGAAATATGCGCAGGACGCGGAGATCGACGAAGCGACCCTTTCCTATGAGAACGCCTGGTACAAGGAATGCTATGTGCCGGTCGACGGGCTCAGCCAAAAAGACGATGTCTATATCCGCGAGCTGTCGGTAAGCGACGCTGACTCGGCGGGCGATAACTACGCCGTTGTGACGCGCGATGAAGTTATCGCTGCCCCCGAAGGCTCCGAATACAAAGATTTGCTGGTCAATTGGGCGGAGACGAACCAGAACAACCCCTTCAACGAGCGCATGGTCGGATCTCCCCAAGCCGGGGGAAATGCGTATGTCTACGAGGTCGACTACGGCACCGACGATGTCTTAGGCTCGCTTCAGGTGAGGAACAAAAGAGTCGGCAACGTGAGCGTCTTCGTTGATAAAAGCTGGACCGATGCGGGGGCTGACCCGAGCGAGCGTCCGAGCGCGTGCTTTGTCCTCTCCTCGGCAGACGACGGCGTCGCCTTCCGCGCAGACGATGAAGGCAACGTCTACGTGACCGCAGGCGATGAGCAGGCAGATGAGGGATCATATGTGTTCACCGCTCCGGATATGCAGGAGAGGGCCATCTACAACACGAAAGCCTATCCTGGTGGGGTTTGGCTTGCCGACGAGAACGGCAACAAGGTAGAAGGCGATGAGGGGGCCAAGCTCGTCGTGCGCATCGATAGCTCGGCTGCGACGTCGCACACGGCGTTCGCCTTGCTGCCGAAATACGACTCCAATGGGTTTGTTGTCGATTGGAATATCGAGGAGGCGTGGCTTGAGGATAGCGGCGACTATACCTCAACGAGAACCAGCTATACGCGCGGCTACACTTCGAAGTGGCATTATTTCGACTCGATCACGGCTTCTTATAACAACAAGCGCGGCCAAACGAAGGACGTCACCTTCTTCACCTCCTGGTACGACGGCTACGTCAACGAGGTACTGAAACAGCGCCCTGACGTCTTTCTCACGCTGTGGCGTCAGGTGTACCAATATGACGCCGACGGCAATTTGGTGATGGACGCCGACGGCGTGCATCCGCGCGCTACGTTGGAGAAGGTCACCGGATACGAGAGCTACTCGTGGGAGAGCATCGACGACTACCACAGCGCGGCAACTATCAGAAACCTTCCCCGCTACGATAGCCACGGCAAGGAAATCGTGTACTACGCAAGTTGCCACATCGGGACGTCCGAAGACGCAGTGGAGGGTCTCGACTACACCGACTCGTGGCTTACCTACAGCGCCAATGACCCCGATCCTGGCAATCCTAAGTGGGACCAGGCGAGCGCCGAGGTCTCTTCCGCGCTCAACAAAGTGACCGTTGGCTCGGAAGCCGAAGGGGGCATGGCCGACGCAGTTCGCGAGGACGGCACCTTCAACTTCAGAATCGAGAACTCCATCGACATCAGCGGAGAGAAGACCTGGCGTGACCTGCCCTTCGGCTTCGACGAGGCAGACTTGCCCGATATCACGATCTACATGCAGAGAAGGCTCGCGAACGGGACCTACGACGAGGACGGCAACTGGGTACAAGGGAAAGTGCTTGATTGGCAGGACCTGGAGATCAGCAAAACCGCCGATGGCGGGTATTCCGTCGCGTCCGTTGACAACGCCGTCGATGGTGCCGGGGTGACAGACGGCAAAACGGCTGTTGCCTGGACGGAGGACATCAAGAAAAACGCATCTGGGGGTTATAGCTATTTGATTTCCTCCTACGGCTTGAATAAGGAGGGCGTCGCGCCCGACGCTGCGAACAGGCTGCCGCGATACGATCGAAACGGCAATCTGTACGAATATCGGCCCACCGAAGTGGTGCGCGGTCTTGAGGGCAAGCCCGGCGGCTTCACGGCCGACAAACTTGCCGAAAGCGGGGCGGAGCAGTCGGCTGGCAGCGTTTTCGCCATTTCGGGTACTCCCGGCTCGTACCGCGTCATCAACACATACCAATCTGTTACGGGAAAGCTGACAGTGAAAAAGCTCTACGAAGGCATGGAGCCGGGGGATAAGGTCCCCGATACCACCTTCACGCTCTATCGCTACTACGTGACCCGCGATGGAAAGAAAAGCACAGCCGAGCGCGTTGCCTCTCACACCCTTTTGGCTCGCGAGATAACCACGGAGGTTTCCACCGACGGGCAAACGAGTGCGGGCGCTCAGACCGGAGTCGGGCAGTACACCTTCGACAACCTGGAGATGTACACCCCGTCCGGCGAGTACTGGGTGTACTACGTTGCTGAAAACGGCATAGACGGCTTCGGAACGCGTGTCTCCTTGGGGGACAAAAGCCTTTCGGACGCTGATTTCTTACCGGGCACTGTGCTTGAAAACGACTCCTGGGGATCGCGCGATCTGGGAGAGCCGAAGTACAACTCCGATAAGGGGACTTTCGACCAACCCGAAAAGACGATGGTCGCCAATGACGAGACCCCCGACGTCACGTTCAGGAACACCTACTACCCCAAGGAGACGCTGACTTCCTTGCAGGGGAAAAAGACCTGGCAAGACCAGGGCAACGCATTCGGCCTGCGCCCTGGGGACATTACCCTTCAGGTGACGCGAACCTACCAAAACGGCATTCCCGATGCGCAAGGGCAGGTGCCGGGGATGGTCGAGACCATGAGAAGCCTCGTGGGGCTCGACTCGGGCTCTCCTGCGGGAGTCATCGAACTGCAAAGCGAGGATCCCGGTGCGCCCAATTACCTGCAATGGAACAAGTCTGCCGACGCCAACACCTGGGTGTACACCATCTCCAATCTCGAGCAGTATGCTCCCGACGGCAAGCCGTGGCGTTATACGGTGAAAGAGATACTGCCCGATGGGTCGCAGTATCTCGTCAAATCCGACAGCAACGGTGGCACGGTGAGCGCCGACAACCATGTCGGTGGCAGCCCCGTTTCGGTGCCGACGATTGAGAACTATCTGAAAGGCAAGCTGACCGTCGTCAAGAGATGGGACGACGACCTCGATGTCGACTGGAAGCAGCGTCCAAGCCTGACGGTTCGCGTGCAGGCCAAGGTCGAGGGCGGCGAATGGGGCGATGCGGGCGAGGTTTTGAGGACGCTCGGCATCACCGACAAGAATGGGAACGCGCTTGCGGGCTTGGAGGCGGACGGAAAGTTCCAGCCCTTCGAGATGACTTGGCTTGCCACCGATAAGGAGAACCAAGGTACAGACGAATACTCTTATACGTGGAAGAACCTGCCCACGCTCTATTCGTTCGAGGGCGTCTCGCGCGAAATCTCTTGGCGCGTGGTCGAGTCGAAGCTGACATACGACGCGGGGTCGGCCAATCAGACCGAGGTAGCGATCTCGTCCCCCGATGAGACGGGCTCATACCTTGCCTACAAGCCCTATCAGCCTTCCCAAAGCGAATCTTCGGAGACTAACGGGAAGGGCGAGCTGGTCTCGACGTCGACGATAACGAACGCCTTGGAATCCACCTCGATTTCGGCGAGCAAGACATGGGACGACGCGGGCAACGAGTGGGCTTCGCGGCCGGGAACGCAGCATGTCGGCGATACTTGGTCCCTCACCTACGCGCTGCAGCGCACGACGACCCCTTCCGACGCCTCATCGTGGAGGTGGCTGAGCGAATACGGAGCCGAAATCGAGAGCCCCTTTGCCGACGATCAGGGCAGCTTGAACCCCAAGCTGCTCACCGCCGTGCTTTCCGGAACGGGGGACTCGGCGTCGGCCACGTTCGGGAACCTTCCCGAAACCGATCCTTCGGGCGCGGAGTATGCCTACCGTTTGGTCGAGCAGGTCAAGGGAAGTTATAGCGCGATCGGCACGGTCGTCGCAACGAGCAACGACGGCAAGGTGAAGCTGGTCGTCGCGCAGGAGGACCAGGCGGGCAACGCATTCGTCAATCGGCTCGACACCATCGACATCGCGGGCAAGAAGCTCTTCAACGACTACGGCACGGGGCTGGCTCCTCAGAGCATCGAGCAGGTTCGTGACTTGGTCAAGCTTAGGGTGCAGCGCTCTGTCGATGGGCAGTCTTGGGCCGATGCAACCAAAGATGGGGGCAAGGCGAACGAACCTATATGGAAGCAGGATGACGGGACATGGGTCTACTCGTATTCGGGCCTGCCCAAAACCGACCAGGCGGGCAACGTCTACCGCTATCGCGTGATCGAGGTAAGCGACTGCTCGTCGGGCTTCTACGAAAGCTATGCAGATGATGCCGCTGTCGATGGCCAGGGCAATGTCTCTGCAGCTACAATCACCAACACCGCCACTCGTTTCACGATGGACAAGATCGGCGACGAAACCCTCGGCTCCGAGGGCGAAAAGCTTTCCGGCGCGACATTTGAGCTTTGGCGGGACGGCGAGCTATATGCCCGTTGGCAGCGCAATGACGAGGGCGTGGTTAGCAGTGTCGTTTGGCCCGCGGGTGCCTCGCCCGAGTCAGGCGACCCCGGTCTTCAGATGCAGGGGGCGAATCAGGGCTTCATAGTCGGCTTGCCTGCCGGTACCTACACTGTGAAGGAGACTTCTGTTCCGGCGGGGCATGTGAAAGCCGCCGACTTTGAGATAACGATCGCCTCCGATGGAACTGTGGCCTGCGCCTCCGACGCGCGAAGCGGCGTCGCCGTAACCGTTGAGGGCAACACCGCCACGGTGACGGTGACCGACGCCGTTGTCCGCGGCGAGGTTGAGCTGCATAAATACTATGAGCACAACGGCGATCAGGCGCCCGTTGCCAAGATGACTTTCGACCTGTACAAAGGCACATACGACGAGCATGCCAAAAACGGCGGCGGCGTGTGCATAGCCACGGGGATCGTCACCGACGGTGGCGGCACTTGGCGTTCGCGTGACGACACCCAGGCGATCTACAAGAACACGGTCGAGGCGTTTGGCGAGGAGTATGCGAAATACTACCAGCGCGCAAGCAACGGCCTGCCGGAGGGGAGCTACTACTTCATAGAGACGGGAACGTCGAACAACACGGTCGATGCGCAAGGAAAGTACTTTGCGTTTGAGATCGACCAAACCGAAACGTCGCAGCCCTCCGTGAAGCTTGAGGCGAAAAACGACGAGTTCAATGCCGCGGTCGAACTTGAGAAAGTCGATTCGGAAACGGGTGCCGCGATATCAGGCGCCCAGTTCGCTCTGAGACGAGACGATGGCACGGAAGGTGGCAGCCTTATAGCCTCTGGCCTCGAATCTGGCAAAGCCTACGCGCTCGACGCGACCGGGTCCATAGTCGAGTCGTGCTCCACCGCCGACGAGGGGACGCTCAAGCTGACCGGCCTTAAGAAGGGTTCCTATATCTTGGCGGAAACACGCAACGTGGGGTATTCCCTGTCCGACGTGGCGCCTATAAAGTTTACGGTCGACAACGACGATAGTGGCGCTACGCTTTCGCTGGGTACCGACGGCAAGCTTGCGAACACGCCGCTGCACGGCGCTATTTACATGGAAAAGGTCGACTCTGCAACCGGAAGCGGCATCGCAGGGGCGGAATTCGCCCTGCAAAAGAAGGGTTCCGATGGAACGTGGGCGGCCGTTGCCAAGGGAATCATTTCCGGCAAGAAATATCGAGCCGACGTTGACGGCGATGGGACGATCGTTTCGGTGTCCGAGGCCGAGCAGGCGTCGGGCGGCGCCCCTGACGAGAAGGGGTCGGTGCTCGTTTCCAATTTGCCGTGGGGAACGTATCGCTTCGTGGAGACGAAGGCAGCCGAAGGTTATACGGGCGTCAAAGACGGGCAGTGGGCGATTTCCGACGAGGTGACGGTGAGCGCTGAGAACGTCGAGGCGACGCTGACGACCCCGATCGCCGTTAGGCAGGTCGCCAATTCCTTGATCGGCTTCAGCATTCGCAAGACCGACCCGAGCGGAACGGTCGCGCTTGCGGGCGCGCGGTTCACGGTCGTGCCGAAGGATGGCTCCGCTTTCGCCGACGGCTCCGCTTCGAAGGAATTCGTAACGGACGCCTTCGGAATCGCGCAGCCTGTTCCGGGCTCGACTTCACTCAAGGGTCAGCTCATTGCGGGCAACAGCTATCTTGTCGCCGAAACTAAGGCACCTGAAGGATTCTCGCTTCCCGAAACGAGCGAGATCGAGATTGTCATTTCCGATGACGGCGTTGCTGCTTGTGCAGGCGGTGCGCTTCCCGAGGGCTGGGATCTCTCTTCCGACGGGAGCGCAAGCGTTCTCACGGTTAAGGACGAGCCTACGAGCATCATCGTGTACAAGCGCGACCAGAACGACAATCCGCTTCTTGGCTCGGAGTTCAAGATAACGGGCGTTTTCGCGGGCGGCGCCACAGAGATGACTATAGCCCCCGAAGGCGATGGCGCTTCTGTCGTTGCCACGGGGCTCCTGATCGCGGGCAACGTATATACCATCGAAGAGACGAAAGCGCCTATCGGATACGAGAAGCTCCCCAAAGCGACGTTCAAGGTCGCGGCGAGCGGGGGAATCGAGCCGATTGGGGCCCTCCCCGCCGGTTGGAGGCTAGCCGTTGGCGGAGCAATCGTCACTGCGGTTGACACGCCGATAGAGGTTGTGCTTGCGAAGAAGAGCTCAACTGACCTGAATCTTGGGAACGCGACCTTCTCCATTGAGGGCGAGTTCCGAAACCAAGACGGCGAAGTCGAGCAGGCAACGAGGCCCTTTACCACGGGATTGGACGGGACGGTTCTCGTTGACGGTCTGCTCTCCGGCGCCCGCTATACGCTCAAGGAGACGCAGGCGCCTGCAGGCTATATCCTCGATAACTCGCCGTTCGAATTCACGGTGGGAGAAGACGGCACGGTCGAGGCGCTCTCGCCCCAGGCGGGCAAGGGGTTCAGCATTTCCAACGGGCAAACGGTGACGATAACCAAGACCGATGATGCGGTGAGCCTTCAGCTGGCAAAGCTGGGAGCCGACAGCGGGGATGCTCGCTTGAAGGGCGCGGAATTCACAATCGAGGGCACTTTCGCCAAGGACGCGACGAGCGGCGTTTTGGAGCAGCGCACGTTCGAGGGCTTGAGCGTCGAAGAGGTGAGCGCTCTGCACTTCGCCGTGGGAAAGACGTATACCCTCACGGAGACCAGGGCGCCTGCCGGCTATGAGCTGATCAAGGGCAGCCTGACATTCACGGTCGCCGATGATGGGCGGGTCTATGAGGACAACATTGACGCCTCGTCGGTAAGCAACGGTGAATACCGCCTGCTCGACGACCATCTTGGCATCGTCGCCGTGGACCAGCCGATCGAGATCGCGCTCGCTAAGTACGGCTCGGACAAGGGGACGGATACCCCGGACAAGGCGCTTTCCGGCGCCACCTTCCGCGTAAGGGGAGTCTTCGCTGACAGCGAAACGGGCGAGGTGGACGAGAAGGTCTTTTCCATGGAAGAGGGCTCGATCACGCTTCGGCATCTTGTGGCGGGCAACGTCTACCGGCTTTGGGAAGAGGCCGCCCCTGCGGGCTATAAGCAAATCGAGGGCGAGATCGCCTTCAGGGTCAACACCGATGGAACCATCGAGCAGGTCGATGCGGAGGAAACGTCGTTCGCCAACGGCTCGATAAGCATCGCTGAAGACGCTGTCTCGGTGCGGGCAGTCGATGACCCCATCGAGCTTTCCCTGGTCAAGAAAGACGAGGCTGGCGACAAGCCGCTGGCTGGCGCCGTGTTTGAGGTAGCGCCCGTCGAAGGGTCCTCGTTTGCCGACGGAACGACCGAGCCGAAACTGCTGGACGCGACCGACGCGGGTGGGAAGACCTCCTTGAAGGGGCAGCTCATCGCGGGTTGCCGCTATAAGATAACCGAGGTTACAGCGCCCGCAGGTTACACGATTCCCGGCAAGTCGCTTATCGTCGAGGTGGCTGCCGACGGGACCATGAGGGCGCAAGGCGACGTGCCCGTCGAGTTCAAGGCGACTTCCTCCGCGGTGGGCGGGACCGTCATCACGGTCTTCACGGGTGAGGTGTGGGACGACCCCACCAAGATGCACGTGCAGAAGGTGTCATCCCTCAATGCGCTGGAAAAGTTGGAGAACGCAAGCTTCATGCTTTCGGGAACGTTCGCGGACGGGACGGCTGAGCGCCGCATGACGACCGATTCCAACGGAATGGCCGATCTCGACAAGGGGCTCTTGATCGCCGACGGCAAGACCGTATACACGCTTACCGAGACCCAGGCGCCCGAAGGGTACAAGGTCAACGAGGCGGCGTTTGCGTTCACCGTGGCGACGGACGGCTCTCTCGTTCCCGTGGCAGGCCAATCCGCCGACGCGGGATACTCGGTGATAGGCGAGGGCAATATCGTGGTCTCGGCCAAGGACCGCCCGATTGAGCTTGTGCTCCAAAAGAAAGCCTCCGATGGTTCCGCTGCGAGCGCTATGAAGGGGGCTCGCTTCGCTATAACGCCGAAAGAGGGATCGGCTTTTGCCGACGGCACAACGGCGGCGAAGGAGTTCGAGACCGATGAGCAGGGTTCCGTCTCCTGCATTGCCCAATTGGTTGCAGGGAACTCCTACGATCTTGCGGAGACCCGGGCTCCAATGGGCTACAAGCTCATTGAGGAGTCGCTTACTTTCACGGTGAACCCCGATGGCACGATTTCTGCGGGGTCTTCCGTTGGCGGATGGGCGGGTGCGTCCGCTCCGGCTGCATCTCAGGCAGGATGGTTCCTTTCGGAAGGTGCGGGCGAGGCGTGCGTCATCGCTGTCGACGATCCGCTTAAAGTGAGCGCCGTGAAGCTCGATGAGGAGGGCGGTGCGCTTGCCGAAGCGCAGTTCAGCCTCGAGGGACGCTTCCCCGACGGCTCTACAAGCAAGTCGTTCATCTCCGATGGCGCCGGTGCCCTCTTCTCCGACGTGCAGCTTATCGGCTCGGACGAGGGGACGCGTTATGTCTTGAGGGAAGTTTCGGCACCCGATGGCTACCAAATGCTCGATCCCGTAACGCTTTTGGTCTACTCCGACGGCAGGTTGGCTTTGGGCGCTGACGTCTCTTCTGATCTTGCGGCCCATGTGACGATTTTGGAGAAGGAGGGCACCGCGTGGGTGACGGTAACCGACGACCCCGTTCCTTCCGCTGAAGGAGAGCCGGGATCGGAGAACTTGGCGAAGACGGGGGATGCGCCCCTGCCGCAGGCTGCCCTCGCCGTGCTCGTTGCTTCGGGGGCGGGCATCGTCATCGCCCGCTCGCGCCGCCGAGCTTCTCGGCAAGCGAGATGATGTAAGGGAAGGCGTCGTCGTTCGTCTCCGAGTGCATGCCATTCGTATGTTGGGATAGAAGGCAAGCTTGTTTGAGAGTTCGATAGGCTTGCGGTCACGCGAAAACGCCCCCGTCGGAGGGCGTTTTCACTATCTGGGAGCGAAAGGGCTCGGAGCTGTTGTGGGAATCCTTCTGAAGTCCCTTCGCTCTGCTCCATGCTCGCTCAGCTTCGTTGAGAAATTTCGAATGGTGATAATGGTAAAATCCGAATGACTAAAGAGGGAAATTCCGAATGAGCTTCTCTCTCCCAAGCCCCCTTACACAATATGGAGAAGGCGGTTGGCGTTTTCGAAGAAGACGAGGTTTCGTAGCTTTGGGTCTCCTTCCGTGGCTATCATCACTTGCTCGACCTGACGCTTGTAGCTTCCGAACGGATAGTCGGTTCCGAACATGATTCTCTCGCGCCCGAGCAGCTCGATCATAAGCTCGATGTCCTCGTGCGACCTGAAGGAGGTGTCGGCGTATACGTTGTCGAGCCCCTGGGACATTTTTGCGAGTCGCTCGATGTTTCCTGCCGCGGTTCCGCCGCAATGAGCTGCGACGAATTTGATTTCGGGATGCCTCCTTGCGCATTCGACCAGATGGGCGAGGTCGCCGAACTCGGGTGTGGCGTACTGGTCGTTGATCTCGGGGTAGTAGTACATCCCGGCACCGCAATGGGAGGTTACCGGCTTGCCCGTCTTCGCCCAGTAACGCAGCGCCTCCTCGGTCAAGGGGTCGTCGAGGGCGCGCTTGCTCAGAATCGGGTGCAGCTTGAGGGCGTAGGCGCCCCGCTCGGAATCCTCGAGCAGCTTTTTCCCGGCGTCCTTGCCGAGTCGGTAGTCGATGCAGGTGAACGGGATGCACCGCGGCTCGACCATATGGGCGACTTCGTAGTCCTCGAAGGACAAGGCGGGCATGATCGGCAGCACGCAGATGTAGTCAATGCCGCACTCGTCCATTTCGCGTTGCATGTTCTCGAGCGTGTTCGTCCGGCAGCGCTCGTGGTTCACATCGATGAACTCGCGCAGCGCCTCGTCGGTGTCCTCCGTGATGAACGGCCCTTTGAACCCGCGTTCCTCCCTGACGGTGAACGGGTCGGGCATGTCCGCGGGCTTGAGACCCAACTTGTAGATGACGTTGTGCGCATCCTTGAAAATGTCGCCGAGATGCGCATGAAAATCGATGATGGGTTGATCCTTCATTATGTCCTCCATCTGAAACGGCTGATAATCGTCGCTTAACACGACGCTGCCGCGGCAGGCACCGTGAGGGGTGGCTGTAGTGGCTCAGAAAGAGGCGGACATGATGCACTTGCTGAATGCATCATAAACCCCGCAGGCGGTATGCGTGAAATTCGTTTTATGGCGATTGCGGATTCGAAATATCATTCGCCGTCTTCGAAATCTGAATGAATAGTATTCGATTTGGGAATAGGACTTCCAGAATAGAGGAGCTGAAGGCTGTGCCGCATTCGAATGCGATATGCTATAAGCATGCACAATCGCGCAACAGGGGGAGGGCGCACATGCTGAACGCCAACTACATTATCGAGTTCACGGAACTTGCGAAGCGGCTCAACTACACGGAGACGGCGCGGGCGCTCAACATGAGCCAACCGTCCCTGAGCAAGCATATCAGCCAATTCGAGAAGGAGCTTAAGCTCGAGCTCTTCAAACGTGACGGCAATACGCTGCGCTTGACGAAAAGCGGCGCCGAATTGCTTCCTTTAGCGTACCGCGCGATCGAGGCGATGGAGGAGCTTGATAGCAAGGCGCACTATCTGCGACGACACCCGCCCGCTCACCTATCGATTAGCGGCCTGACGGATGAGGGCCCTTCAACGGAGGTTCTCGGCTTCCTCATCTCGCTGCTCAACAGCGAATATGGCGCGAATTGTCTCGAGGTGAAGCGCCGATACAACAAAAACCCTGCCGAAATGCTCGAGTCGGGGGATGTTGACATCGTGTTCGATCCCGCTCCGGTAGAAGAGATGCCCGAGCGCAGCAACGTTGAGGTGCTGCGGGTCGCAGACTTGAAGCTGACCGTGATCGTCGATGCCGGCAACCCATTGGCATCGAAGGGGCGAATCGGAGTTAGCGACCTTAAGAAATCGACCTTCGTCAAGTACGAGGGAATATACCTCAGCAGGTCATGGTGCTATATCGAGGAGGCGTGCGAGCGCCACGGTTTCACGCCTAAGACCCGTTCGTGCCTCTGCTCAGGCATCCCCGAGCTGTTCGCCCTGTGCGCGGGCCTCGGAGACATGGTACTTGTCGTGGGGTCGAACTTCGGTGCGCGAATTCCCGAAGGCATCAAGCCCTTCTGCCGCGTGCTCGATGTGGCGGATGGTGATTTCTGCATGCCTTTGCAGCTTATGTACCGGAAAGATAACGACAATCCGGTTCTGACGGAGCTCGTTGCACGCATCGAGGCGATGCCGAATCCCCCGTTGAGGTTCGAGTAGGGTCAGCTGCACGAAGGCAGGCCAGCCTGCGTGAAAAAGGGGAGCCTGCGATTGAGGCTCCCCAGATGTCGGGCGAGATTTCCCAGGTAGTGCGATTTCCCAAGTAGCGTGAATTCTCAGGTTGGCGCATAGGCCCCAAACCTGCGTGCTCGTGTTGCTTACTGCTTTTTAGCCTTCTCAGCGATAAGCTGCTTGCCTCCGAGGATGAAGAAGAATAGGAATGGCAGGAGCATGCCGCATGCCATGAGCGGAAGCGCTACGGGAAGCTTCGACCAATTCGGAATAGCAAGCGGACAGATGATGCAAAGTGCGAACAGAATGACGACGATGCACATCATGATAGCGAATGGGATGGTGCCCGAGTCGCTGCTCCCGCTGTTCTCGCTGGTGAGCGTATCGAGCGATTTCCCGTAGGTGTCGCGCACGAAGACGAGTGTGCAGATGAGGCCGAGCGCGAAGGGGATGATCAGGGTGAGCGCGACGCTCGACCAGTTGGTCGTCCCGCCTGCCTGGAAAATCGCCATCGTGGCGATGCCGCCAAGAACGATGGAGGATGCCGACCCGCCGAAGCGAGCGAACGCCTGGCACCACGCGGTGCCCGTGTTGCGGATGGCCGTCGGATACTGCTCGGGCATAAGCGGGTAGATGGCCGAGATGGCGAAGTTGAGCGCGAACCCGAAGGCGAGCATGAGCACAGCGCAGATGATGAAACTATCGGGCGTCACGAACAGCGAGCAGGCGATGATGACGACGATGCAGAGAATCCAGGCGAAGATGAGGCATTTCTTCCTGCCCATCGTATCGGAAACGTACCCGACGAGGCAGTTCGAGATGATTGCCGCGACGTTGTTCCACGTCTGTAGCGCGACGGCGTCGGAGGCGGAGTAGCCGATGCTCTTGAACCAGGTCGGAAGCCAGGCGTTCATGCCGTATACGCAGAACTGGCCCACGAAGCAGACGGTCCAGATGGCGCTCGTGCCGACGATGAACTTCTTCGAGAACAGCACGTTCGGCGTAGTTTTCTCGGGACGAGGCGGGATGATGATCGCGTTCGGGTCCCTCTTGGTCGAAGTGCCGACGGACTTCTTCTCGAACTCGGCGAGGACCTCGATGGCCTTCTCGGTCTGCCCGGTGTTGGCGTACCAGTGCGCGGTCTCGCGCATGGCGAACGCGAGGAAGATCGCGTACAGGACGGGGATGCCGCCGATCAGGTAGCAAAGGCGCCAGTTGGAGAACATCGTGGCAGTTGTGCCGTCAGCGTTCGTGTAGGTGACCATCTCAGTAAAGCCGCCCAGAAGCGGAGTCGTGGCGTTGCAGATGGGATTGGCCACGAGGCCCGCGATGACCCAGCCGCCGACCATGCAGGCGCCGCCGCAGGTGATGAAGAAGCCGCGACGGTTCGAGGGCATGACCTCGGAGAAGACCGTGTACACGACGGGAATGCAGGAGCCGACGCCCAAACCTGCGATTAGGCGAAATGCTGCGAACATGGTAAGGTCGCTTGCAAATGCCTGGGGGAGCGTGAAGACTCCGTAGAAGGCGACGGCGCCGATGAGGACTTTCTTTCGTCCGATTTTGTCGGAAAGGATGCCGCCGAATGCGCCGCCGATGACCATGCCGAGCAGGCCCCATGTGGTGAGCGACCCCATGAGCGCTCCCGGGTTCGGGTCGTTCGGCCAGAACGTGTGGGCGACGAACAGGTTGGTTGAGTTGATGATCATGAAATCGTAGCCGTCGAGCACCTGGGCGAGCGACAGGATGATAAAGAGAACCCAGGAGTGCTTCGTGATTCCGAATGAGTCGATGACCTCGGATATCGTGAACTGCTTTTCGTTCATTGTTCCCCCTCCCCCTCAAGAACATCAAGGTGAAGTCATATGCTGGCGAAAAAGATTGCAAGTGCTTGTCCGCCGTGGAGCGACGAGCCTCTCCTCTCTCCCTTTTGCTCGCCGCCTCATGGAGATAAGTCTATTCCGATAAGGGAACATAAGAAAAATCACACTTTTTCAAGAAGCGTATTCGGAAAGGGAAGAAGCATTATTCGATTTTTTTGGGGGGGAAGGAGGATGGGGTGAGGGGCTGCGAGACGGGCGACGTTGCGGGCGGCGCAAGGGCGAGTGACTTTGCAAGGCTATGACCTTTTTTCTTGTAGGTGGCTCGCCTTGCCTTTCATGGGGCGACGTGCGTTTTCGCTGTTTGATAGGCTATTTAGGTCATTAAGCTGCACATTGTAATAGAAAATCCGAATGTCAATAATAGGAAATCCGAACTGCAATTTGAGGAAATTCCGAATAAAACTAACAGGAAAATCCGAATCAGCATCCTCAATGCGCTTGAAAGACGCTACACTTTCCCCAATATAGTGAGCGAGAGGAAGGCGCTATGGGAGCGAACTTCGAGAGGCCTGAAGGGTATATGCCGCGCGTTGCCGACGCGCAAATCGAGCGGTACCTGAAGGCGTTTGGTGCTGTCGAGATAGCGGGGACGAAGTGGTGCGGCAAAACGTGGTCGGCCCTCATGCACGGAGCCTCGGTTTCCTATGTCGACGAGAGCTTGGATTTGGCCCGAGCTGACCCGTCTATGATGCTGATGGGGGATCGCCCTCATGTGATTGACGAATGGCAGCGCGTCCCCGCTATCTGGGATTGCGTCCGCCATGAGGTCGACCGGGCGCGAGGGACGCGCGGCGCTTTCATTCTCACGGGATCCTCGACGCCTGCAACTCATCAAGGTGAGCAGGGGCCCGCGCATAGTGGCGCTGGGCGGATAGGGCGCGTTCGCATGAGCCCCATGAGCTTGTTCGAGTCCGGGGAGTCAACCGGGCAGGTCAGCCTCTCGGGTTTGTTCGCTGGCGAATTCACGCCGTGCGTTGCCGAGCGCGACACGATGGGTCTGGTTGAAGCCGCCTGTCGAGGCGGGTGGCCGGAAGCCGTCGGCATGGAAGTCGATGCGGCGCAGCTTATTGCCCGCGAGTACGTTACAGCGGCGCTTGGCGTAAGCATTCCTGCGCTCGGCCTCGATCCTGATATCGCTCGCAGGCTTGCATCCTCGCTTGCACGGAATCTGGGGCAATCCGCTACGTACAAGACGATAATCACCGACATGTTCGGTGCCGAGGAGAATCCGCTCAGCGTGATCGACGAGGGTCGGGTGCGCGCCTATCTCGATGCGCTCAAGGGTATGTATATCGTGGAGGAGGTTCCCGGATGGGCGCCTCCCGCCCGCGACAGGAAGCGTTTTGCGACGAAGCCCAAACGCTACCTTGCAGACCCGAGCCTTGCTTGTGCGCTGCTCGGTATGTCGCCCGCTGCGCTCCTTGCCGACTGGCAGACGTTCGGGCTGGTGTTCGAAAACATGGCGGTGCGCGATCTGTCGGTTTACGCCCGGGCGCTCGATCTGCTCGATGACGTGCCCGTTCGCTACTATCGCGATGACTCGGGGGTCGAGGCTGACGCTATCGTGCAGCTTGCCGATGGCCGTTGGGCGGCATTCGAGTTCAAGGTTAGCGAGGACAAGGTTGAGAAGGGGGTCGCGAGCCTTGAACGCATGCGTCGCAAGGTGTGCGAAAACCCTCGTTCGCAAACGAGGCCTCCTGAGTTCATGGCGGTGATCACGGGAGTGGGCGAGTACGCTCGCGAAGTGGCCGAGGGCATCGTCGTGGTGCCGTTTCGCCTCCTTGGGAAGTAGGAGAAGCGGCACCGCGAAATTCCCTCGTGGACTGTCAACGCGAAGCCAATTGCTGTTCGAACGCGCGCCAAAAAACCCATCACCTGCTCATGAAACGGCCCGGGGCAATCAAATGCCCCGGGCCGTTGTGGAGTGTCGCCTGGTGCACGAAGGGGGATACTTTCCCAGGCGATATGAGGGGAGCTACGCTATCGCTATGCCTTGCAGGTGTATGGTCCGGGGACGAAAAGCACCTGGTTGGGCTTCTTGTCAAGCTCCTCGACGAGCTGATCGATCGGCCCAAACTTCATGACACCGGCGAGGCAGTGGTGCACGCAAGTCGGCAGTTTTCCTCCTGCCGTGCGCTCTGCGCAGAGGTCGCACAGAGAAGTCGGGGTCGGGATTTTGTTCCAGTTCACCGTCTTCTCGTCGATTTCCCAAGGTCCCTCATCAAGTACGCGAATGCCCCATGTGCCAACGCTGAATCCGTGCTCTTGCTTGCAGGCGATCTCGCAGGATTGGCATCCGGTGCAGAACTCGTAGTCAATCAGAAGTCCGCTTCTCATCTCTCGGCGCTCCTTACTTCGCGATTTTTTCAACTTTGCAGATAAGGCACTTGAACGGCGCACCAAAGCCAAGCTTGCCGACATTTTTGTGCGGGACAAGCTCATTGATGTTAGAGCGCCATACGCCGAACAGATGCGGTTCCTCCCCATCTTCTTCGGGGAACCAGAAGCCGTGCTGAGCATGGACGACACCTGGCTTCACGACGGGGACGACCCTTGCTTTCAGCTCGCATTTGCCGAATTGGTTCTCGACGTTGACCCACTCGCCGTCCGCGATGCCGAGCTTGGCGGCATCCTTCGGGTGAATTTCAAGCAGCGGATCGGGATTGAGCTCGCGAAGCAGGGGAATCTGCTTGCCCTCGGAGTGGAAGTAGGCGTAGGTTCGCGCGCCCGTGGTGAGGACGAACGGGTACTCCTCCATCAACTCCGGTGTCGACACGGGCGACTGCTGCGGCTCTTCGTAATAGGGCAGCGGATCTTCGCCGAACTGGCGGAACATCGTGGAATACAGCTCGATGCGGCCCGTCGGCGTGTTGAAGCCAGGCTGTCCGTCGGGGCGAAGGCGACCGGTCTCGTACTTGCGGTAGTTGACCTCGCGCTGGTAAACGACCTTTTCCTTGAGCTCTTCATAGGTCATGCCGCAATTGCCCATGCGGAACTCGGCCCTGAACTCCTCGAAGTTGGCAAAGCGTGCATAGGTGCCGGGGTTAAGGCGTGTTCCGAGCTCGTACTGGATTTCAAGATCGCCCTTCGTCTCGCCGACCTTCACCGCGTCCACCACGGAGCCGAGCATGTTCGGCGAGGCGCCATAGTGGGTACCGACCATGGACTGGCGCTCTGCGAACGAGGCGATGGGGAGGATAACGTCAGCGCAGCATTGGACCGTCGGCGTGATCCAACAATCGGCCGCAAAGACGAAGTCGAGCTTCTGCATCGCATCGTGCCAACGCTTCGGCTGCGCAGCGCACGTACCAGCAAGGAGGTTCGTCGAGGCGATGAAGCCGCCGTGAATCTCATACGGCACGCCCGTTTCCATGGCCTCGAGCGTAAGGTCTGCATGCGAGTTCAGGACCATGCCCACATAGGCGGGATATTCCTTAAGGCCGATGATCTTGTTCTGCAGCTCGGGGCCGAGTTCCTTCCAGCCGAAACCGAGGTCGCCGAGGGAATCGTTAACGTCTCCGAGAAGCTGGCCGCCAGGGATGTCCATGTTGCCGGTAATTGCCTCGAGAGACAGGATGCAGTGTCCCGCCTGCGCGCCGTTGGCCTTCTGGTCGATAGCGAGGCCCCAAAGGATTGCTGCGTTGCTCGCGTTCGCGTACATGCGCGTCGCGCCGTAGATGTCCTCGACGTCGAGGCCGCAAATCTCCGCAGCTTTTTCGGCGGGCATTGTGGCGACGCGTTCCGCCAGCTGCTCGAAGCCGTAACAGAAACGATCGACGAAGTCGTGGTCGTACAAATCTTCCTGGATGATGATGTTGAGCATCGCCATGCCGAGCGCTGTGTCGGTACCAGGGCGAAGGGCAAGGTGGTACGTCGCGCGCGTTGCGAGCCAGTTGGTCCGCGGGTCAATCGAGATGAGCTTGCTTCCGCGCTTCATGCAGTCGATCACGGAGTGTCCGAAGAAGCCATCGCCGTTCGACGGCAGGGGCTCTTTGCCCCATGCAACCATGACCTCAGGTACTTTGTAGGCGGGGTCTTCGTAGCGTCCGGGCAGGCCGCCTGCGTAATCCATTTCAGGATAGGTAACGCCGGCAACGTAAGTTGCTGCCGCGACGCGCGGAATATAGCACGCATAGCCCGACTGGGTATAGCAGGCATTGGGCGTGCCGATCATCGCCATGCCGTAGGGCCCGCACATGGGTCCGCCTTCTCGGCCGGTTCCGCCGAACACCACGATCGATTCAGGCCCATGCTCTTTTTTGATTCGGCCGATGTTCTCTTCAATGATGTTGTAGGCGTCTTCCCACGTGGTGCGCTCCCACTTGTTCTTCCCGCGGTCTTCCTTCGCGCGCTTCATCGGGAAGATGACGCGGTCGGGATGATAGGTGAAATCGGGCAGCGTCAAGCAGCGCACGCAAAGGCGGCCTTGCGTGATGGGCTGGTTCTCATCGCCTTCGACTTTCTCGAGGATGCCATCTTTGTTCACGTAGAATTTGACTCCGCATCCAACGGGGTGGCATCCTGGCGCCGACCAAGCGCATCCGCGCGTGACCGTGTACCCGTCCTCCTCCCATTGCCAGGGCTTGCCTAGGTCGTTGGCGAACTCTTCGATTCCACTGTCGATTTTCGGTCTTGCTGTCATTTCGTTCTCCGATCCTCTCGTCTGAGCAGCAAAATGGCAATCCGGGTTGCGTTCTGCCCCCCGAATTCCTTCCATGGGCTAATCTCGATCGCGAACTTCGAGAAGATTGACCCAATACACGATGTCTTTTCCAGCGAGCGGATGGTTGAAGTCAAGCGTCACAATCTGGTTCTCGATGCTTACGACCTTTGCTGGAATCGGCTCGACGTTTCTCGGGGATGTCCACCCGATCGTTTCTCCCACAGGAAGGTTCTCTCCGTTGGGAACCTTGTACGTGGGAAACTTCTGCACGGCATCTTCGTTGTACTCGCCGTAGGCCTCTTTGGCGGGAAGCTCGATTGTCCGCTCTTCGCCTGGGTTCATCTCCAGCAGTGCGTCGTCGAGCGCTCTCATAACCTGATGTCTTCCGAGCACGATTTCGTACGGCTCCCCATTGCAGTCGTCGAAAACCTCTCCATCAGGAAAGCTGCCTTTATATAAGAAACGGGCGATTTGTCCCTTCTCTGCCATGATGTTTCTCCTCCCCTAGAAGGAAACGGACCCTTTATTGGGGTCCGTTTCCGGCGAAACTGCGTTTAGTGCCAACGTTGCGAAGTGAGGAAGAATCCCTCAACCGGCTTAACCTCGCTGTCGTCATCGACGAGCGAAGCGGCAAGCTCCTCTGCATTTCCGCAGATTTCGCTAACGGGGGCTTTGATTTCGTCTGCCTTCTCCGTCGCGACTTTTTCCTCGGGGGCTTTTTTCTCGTCTGTCATAGCGTCCTCCTACAATCTACTTATCGTGTTTTGACTGCTTCTATCGAACCATTCAGAATGCGATGCAGTTACTGGCGAGGCAGGTATGTCGACATATGTCCTGGGGCGCTTATCGCGACCCCGCCAAGGAGTCTGACAGCCTGCCCCATTCGGGGCGGTTCGCGGATTAGCTGGATGGCGGGGCCTTTGTTTGGCCACCCCGTGTCTCTTTCAGGAGGTTGCGAGCCCGTTTGGAGTGCAGGGGCCTGCCATGTGCGAAGGAGGCAGGTCCATGATCTACGCTGGAATAGACATAGCCAAATCGAGCCACGTCATCGGTGCGGTGGACGAGCGCGGCAAGGATGCCGCCAGGCCCATGCAGTTCGCAAACTCCGCTGAAGGATTCGGCAAGTGCGCAGCCTACCTCGAAGGGCTGGGCGCACCTGCGGAGGAGATGCTCGTCGGCATGGAAGCCACCGGCCACTACTGGCTGCCGCTGTTCAGCTTCCTGCACGCCCAAGGCTACGACGTCGTCGTCATCAATCCCATACGAACCGATGCGATGCGCCGCTTCAAGGGGAGCTCTCGGGTCAAAACCGACCTCGTCGACTGCATCCTCATAGCCGACACCTTGCGCCTTGGCGAGTTTCGCCCCAGCAAGCTCGGAGACGAGTCGATGGTAGAGCTGCGCCAGCTCACACGGCTTCACCAGGGTCTCAAGGAGAGCGTCGCCGACCTCAAGCGCCAGGTGATAGTGGCGCTGGACCAGGTATTTCCCGAGTACGATTCCATCTTTTCCGACACCTTCGGGGAGAGCTCCAAGGCGTTCCTGAGGAAGTGCCCGACCCCTGAGGAGTGCCGAGGCGTCCGCGTGGACGCCTCGGCAACACGCTCTCGCGCGCGAGTCGCGGCAAGCTCGGACGGGAGAAGGCCGAGGAGATCAAGGGCATCGCCAAGGAATCGTGCGGCATCGACAGAGGGACGCGAACCCTCTCCTTCCAGATCAAACTGCTCGTGGAGCAGATAGACTTCATCGAGGGGCAGATCGAGGAGGTGGAGGCCAGGATCGAAGAAGGGATCGAGACGACCGAGCCGCTCATCCTCACCATCCCGGGCATCGGACATATCCTCGGCGCGCAGATCGCGTCCGAGATAGGCGACATCCATCGTTTCCGGAACGCATCCGCCGTCGTCAGCTATGCGGGCATCAACCCCTCCGTCAGCCAATCGGGAAAGTTCTCCTCAAGCGAGAATCACATCACGAAGCAGGGCTCGCCCTACCTTCGACGCGCCCTCTATCTGGCAGCGACCGCGCAGCTCAGGCTCAGCACGCCTTTTCGGGATTACTACGATAAGAAGAGAGCAGACGGGAAATCCCATCGGGAGGCCCTCATAGCCGTGGCGAGAAAGCTCGTGCATGTCATATACGCCGTGCTGTCCAAGCAGGAGCCTTATCGCCCTGATGCGGTGAATGCGAATCCGGTATCGCGTTCTGAATGATTCGATATAAAGCTGTCAAGGTGCAAAAACCTACATTGCAAAACTGTCTAGCAAAATGCGTCTACGGGTCTTGACTACTCATAGCTGGTCTCCTTGTTTAGGTCAGGTTCGGGAACGACTATCTCCCTTGCCGGTATCCCGTGGGCTTTGTCCGCGGGTCCCTTCACCGGTTGACTCGATAGTAGTCTCAACTCAGCCCCGCGCCCATCGTATATGAGGTATGAGTTGAACCAGGGAATATCGGTCTTCGCGAGCGATAGCTCGCCTCATCTCGGTTTTCCTATAGTGAAAGCACGCTAAGAGAGGGGAGTGCGATGCAGTCAGATGGCAACAAGGAACAAGGAGCTTCAAGGTCGTATCAGAACCCAGTGATGATCGGAGTTGTGCTCCTTATCGCGGGCATTTCCGTTGCAATGATCCAATATAAGGTGCCGACGATCCTTACCGAACTAATGGCGCTGTTCGCAATGGATGCGAAGGCGGCTTCGTGGCTCATGTCGATTTTCACGCTCATGAGCATCTTCGTGGCATTGCCCACAGGCTGGCTCGCGCAAAAGTTCGGCGCTAAACGGATGATGATCGTCGCATGCGGCATCGCCATCCTCGGATCGCTGATAGGGGTCGCTTCGGGCTCCAGCGCGGTCCTCATCTTCTCCCGCGCTGTTGAGGGCGTCGCCCTTACGATCTTGACGACTTGTGGCCCGATAGTGGTGCAGAAGTGCGTGAAGCCCGAGAAAATCGGCTCCGCGATGGGAATCTGGGGAATCTGGGGTTGCTTGGGCTCGACCATCGCCGCAGTGGTAACGCCAACGGTATTCGAGACGCTTGGGTTCAGCGGTTTGTGGATTCTGTTTGCGGCGATTGCGGCATGCGCGGCGGTTCTCGTGTCAGTTGCCATTCGCGTTCCGCAAGAAGCGCAGGGGCAAGATTCCGCAGTGTCGGAAAGTGATGGTTCCCTTGCCGAGAAGCCGCGATACCGCGAGATGCTCACCAGGGATATTGTCCTGTTCTTTGTGGGGTTCGCGATTTTCAATATCTGCCTTCTCGCCATTCTCTCGTTCGTCCCGACCATTCTTCAGATGCAAGGGTTCGACCCAACGCTTTCGGGCCTCATCAGCACGGCGCCCATGCTTCTCTCGGTCATCTCTTCGCCGCTGTTCGGGGTGATATCGGACAAAATCGGGCGCTGCAAACCTCTTCTTGTCGCCGCGATGCTCGTGATGGGCCCGTGCACGCTGGCTCTTTACACGCAAACGGGGGCTTTGCTTTGGGTCGCAGTTGTCGTCATGGGCCTTGTGGGCATGGGCGGCGTTGGCATGTTCCTGTCGGGGTATATGAAGCTTCTGCCCCGTCCCGAGCTAGCTTCAATCGGTATGGGCGTGATGATTCTCGTTCAGGGCCTCGGGCAGTTTCTTGGCACATTTCTGGTACAGATTCTTCTTGGCCCGACGCTTGAGAATTGGGTGTTCGCCGGAACGGTGCTCATGGTTATGGGACTCTTGGGCACGGTCTCGCTGCTGCTCTGCCGACTAAAATAAAGCCTTACCTATGCGAATTTCTTTCTCCCCCTTGCCGGCCGTATGCTTCGTGCGGCCGGTTTTGCTTTCTCGGGAAGAGGGCCGTGCCTGTGCGGTTTCGCGAAAAGTATGAGAGATTTCATCAGGTAGAATATGACCCTCATACTACCCGTACGATGGTTTTAGCGCTCTTTGCGGGCGTAAAGTCGAGCCAGGGAATGCAGCCGAGGGGGAAAGGAACGCTCTCATACCTGCGCTGACGAAGGGTCGTACTCATCGCTGTCGCGAAGGTAATGGTTTGGGGTAGAGGTTTTTTGCACAAGGGGGACAGGGGGAATCATGAAAGACGAGATTGTCGATGAGCATGAAATCAAGGAGAAACCAATCGGCGCAGTCGAGGCAGACTTCGAGACGGTTCTTGTCGATGGGATTTTAGGTTTCGGCCTTTCAGTGGGAAATGTGGTGCTCGTTTTGATCATGGCGCTCGTCCATGCGTCATCTGCGATCGAGAGCAACATCGTTGCGATGTGCGTGGCGGTGCTAACGTGCCTGCTGCTGTTCATTGGTTTAAAGTTCACCGACGCGTTTCAGCGAGCGGTCGGTAGAAAGATAATCCTCGTGTCGTATATGGTGAGCTTTCTCGGCGCTGCTGCTTGCTTGATTCTTCGGCTTCCGTACTTGTCGGTTGTGCTTGCTTCCCTCGGAACGGTTGCCGCTTTCTTTTTATATGGAAGGTATCTTGCCTCGCTGGCGAGAAATGCTCTTATGTTCGTCGTCGATTCGATTTTCATTTACGTCGGCATCATGGTGTTCGTGATTTCACAGGCTGAGTCCTTGCTCTCTTCGGCGCTTCTGGGGACGTTATGCGTGGTGTCGACAATTGTCTCGGCGGCTTTCACCAAGAAGGACCACCCTTATGCCGACTTCGTCTCGGCTGAAGATTCGAAGCGCCGAAGCATAAAACTCAAGGGAAACAACCATACGCTTCTGCTGATAGGGTTCATGCTCTCTGCGGTTCTCATCGCGTTTTCGCTCGATTTCCCGAAAGAAATTATCACGTTGGCGATTGGAATTTCAATTGGCGCCGCCGGCCTTCTGTCCTTGCTTACGCGGCAGCTCGACGAGAGGGTGTACAAGGAGTGGCTGAAGAAGAGTATGGCGTTTTCGGCTGCATTGCTGCTTCTTCCCTTTCCCGTCGTTCCCGAAGCGGCTTGCCTTGGCCTTATCTGCCTCTATACCTGCTTTGTCTGCCTTAACATCATTGTTCTTGTGAACGCCGTCGTCGAGACGACCCGATTCGATATGATTTCTCCGATTTGGCTTTTTGGAAAGCACGGAGCTACCTATTTTGGGAGAATCTCCATTGGCGCCGCGGTTTGCACGCTGGGAGCTCTTGCCGGCAGTTATGTCGATCCGCAGATCGCTCTGTACGGGTCGATTGTCGTCATCGTCGCGTTCTGCTCGTGGATGCAGATTTCCGTGAACTATCAGATTTACCCGTTCGAGCCCGTCATCGAGGAAAACGAGGACGAGGAAACGAGCGTGCAAATCGAGCAGGAGGGGAAGCGCAAGCTTGTGTGGCAGCGCAAGATCGAGACGGCATGCGACCGATATAAGCTTTCTCCTCGTGAAAGGGAGGTCCTGCGTATTTTGCTGAAGGGGCGTGATGCGAAGTACATCATGGACCAGTTCTACATCTCTCAATCTACGGCCAAGACCCACATCTACAATATCTATCGGAAGTTCGGCATTCACTCTCGCCAGGATCTCTACGACTTCATCGAGGACATCGAGTTGGCGGAAGATGAGTAGACGGTGCATTTTCCGCCGAGCATAAGCGTCCTAGGGCCCTTCGCATTAAGCGGAGGGCCTTCTTGTTTGCTCATACGCGGTATGAGGCACCTTCTTGGCATCGGTGTGCAGTGCTTTGCCGAATCCGTTTGGCTGCGCGTCGGAAGCTTTGAGATTATGAGGTTATGACCTGGGAAAACTATGAATTAAAAACCTCAGACCGTCCCGTCTCGGACACGTGGTATGAGGGTATTTCCCCTCCTGAAATGCATTTCCTCACTTGCGTACGATTCCTCGCCTCCGCTCTCGGGGCGTACTTTCTCGGTAGACGTTATGTTCCCGTCGAAATGTGCGTGTTGGAGGCTTGGAGGGAGCCTTCTTCCGACCTACGAGCGCGGTCTTTCTCGCACAGCAATCTCAGTTTTGCGTGACTTGGATTGTGAAAGGCAGCGTGCGAAGCCCCAGAAAGGAGTCTTACGCAATCAACGGTCGCTCGCTTTGCTTTAGGGGAGCTTCGAACTTGCTGAAAGGCGAGGCAGAGCGAAATGGCGAAAGCCAAAGACGAGAAAGAGGAGAGGGCATGAAGATTTTCAAAGGCCAGGGTACTGCCGATTTGGGCAAACCGTGGCGCTTCGAAGAAGACGGATTGACCGTTACCCGCGGATGCGCATGGTCGCCTCCCGGGTGCCATCCTACCGGTTGCGGAATCAAAACCTATGTCAATGACGCTGGCGAATTGGTGAAAATCGAAGGCGACGAGAACCATCCCATCACCAACGGCCGTCTTTGCGTGCGTTGTTTGACTATGCGCGACTTCGTGTACAACCCCGATCGCGTGCTTTACCCGATGAAGCGTGCGCGCGAGGATCGAGGCAAAAACAAGTGGGAGCGCATCACGTGGGACGAGGCGTTCGACTTGCTCGCCGAGAAGGTTGACTACTACAAGAAGACCTACGGTGCGGAATCCATCCTCATCATGGGCGGCACTGGCCGCGAGGGTGGCCCGATGCTTCCCGCGTATGCTCACTCCGCGATCGGCACCCCGAACGATTGCTATACGCAGTCTGGCTACTCTTGCTACATTCCTCGCGTTGCGGGCACCACGTATGTTCTTGGCGCCACGTATCCCGAGATGGATTATGCGGGCGGTTTGCCCGGCCGCTACGACGACCCCATGTTCAAGCTTCCTGAGCTCATCGTCTTTTGGGGCAAAGAGCCTTTGCCGTCGAACGGCGACGGGTTGTTCGGGCACGCAGCAATCGATATGATGCGTCGCGGCTCGAAGTTGATGAGCATCGATCCCCGTGTCAACTGGGTGTCGACGCGTGCCGACTGGCATCTTCGCCTGCGTCCTGGTACGGATGCGGCACTCGGCATGGCCATGCTGAACGTGATCATCTCCGAGGACCTCTACGACCACGACTTCGTTGAGCGCTGGACCTACGGCTTTGACGAGCTTGCCGAGCGTGTGAAGGACATGCCCGCCGAGAAGGCGGCCGAGATCACCGGCGTCGATGCCGACCTCATCCGCGAGGCGGCGCGCGTGTACGCGAACGCGAATCCTGCTCAGATTGCATGGGGCCTTGCTATCGACCAGAAGTCGAATGGCGTCCAGGCAGGCCATTGCATCCTTGCGCTCGAAGCTATCACCGGTAACATCGACGTTCCGGGCGGCCAGCTCATCGGCGATGTTAACGACGGTCTCGAGCTCGGTTTCGGTTGGCAGAACCTCGGCCCTGAGCTGCAGAGCAAGATTTTGGGCATCAAAGAGTATCCGGCTTACGTCGGCCTTGTCCTTGCATCCCAATGCGACATGGTCCTCGATGCCCTCGAGGCGGGCGACGATGCCCAGTATTACCCGTTCAAGATGGGTGGTTTCGAGGACACGAACTTCCTCGCCGGCACGTGCGCGGCTCAGCCGAAGCGTTGGCACGATGCGATGGTGAAGAACCTCGAGTGGTGCTTCGGCATCGACGTGTGGATGACCCCGACGATCCAGGCGTGCTGCGAGCTGTTCCTTCCGCTGTCGACCACCGTCGAGCACGACACGGTCGTCTATACGCATTACGGAGCGTCGCCCATCATGGCGGGCGCCGTCAACAAGGCGATTACCGTTGGAGAAGGCAAGGGCGACTGCGAGATCATGTACGAGATTGGCAAGCGCTGCATGCCCATCAACTACGACAAGTTCGCCAACTACTACGAGTTCCTCAACTACTACCGCCTCAACAACAAGCAGACCTTCGAGGAGCTTCGCGAAGAGGTCGTTCACCAAAAGATTGAGACGCTCTCTTATAAGAAGTACGAAACGGGCAAGCTTCGCCCCGACGGACAGCCGGGCTTCAACACGCCGACGGGCCGCGTCGAGCTGTACTCCACGATGTTCCGCCAATTCGGCGAAGACCCGCTGCCGTACTACATGGAGCCCCAGCTTTCTCCCGTATCGACGCCTGAGATCGCCGAGCAGTATCCGCTCGTGCTCACGACGGGCGCCCGCACGTACTGCTACTTCCACTCCGAGGGCAAACAGATTCCCTACCTGCGCGAGATGAATCCCGATCCGCTGATCGAGATTAACCCCGAAGATGCGCTGAAGTACGGCGTCACCGATGGCCAGTGGGTCGAGGTCGAGAATCCGTTCGGAAAGGTTGTGCTGAAGGCGAAGGTTAGCCAGATCGTGAAGCCGGGCGTCGTCCATGCGCAGCACGGCTTCTGGTTCCCCGAGAAGGACGCGGAAGAGCCGAGCCTGTACGAGGTGTGGCGCTCGAACATCAACGAGCTCGTCCCGCATAAGTACATTGGCAAGCTCGGTTTCGGCGCACCGTTCAAGTGCCTGCTCTGCAGCGTGAAGCCGATCGCTGAGAACTACGACACGGACATGATGGAAGTTTGGGATCGTTTTGGAAAGCTGGTGATCTAGATGGCAGCGTACGGATTGCTCATCGATTACGAATTCTGCACGGGCTGCCAGTCTTGCGAGGTCGCCTGCAAGGAAGAGCACAAGATTCCTGTGGGCCAGTGGGGCATTCGAGTTCTCGACGATGGTCCGTGGGAGTGCGAGGACGGCAAGTTCAACTGGAACAAGATTCCGACCCCGTCCCGCCTTTGCGATCTTTGCGCGGAACGAACCGCGAAGGGCAAGCAGCCGACCTGCGTGCACCATTGCCTCGCCGGCGTGATGCAGTACGGTACCGTGGCTGATCTCGCCAAGGAACTTGAAGAGAAGCCTAACCAAGTGCTCTTCGTTCCGAAGCCGTACAAGTACTAGAGCGGGAAGATTCTAAGGACACGTCATGGCGGGCTGGCACTTTTCGGCCCGCCCTGGAAGAGGGGGGAGTCATGGGGAGCGCAGAGGAAAGCCGCCATCTCGAAGACTGCATCGAGAACTATGGGATGCTGTCGAGGCTTTTCCGCCTTGAGGTGGATGCAGATTTGCTCAACGACCTGGTGGACAGCCCTTGCGTGGATAAGACGGGAAATATCGAGTTCGATGAGGGATACAGAAAGATGCGTTCCTTCCTCGATTCGATTTCCGATATAGCCCATGCGAAGTCCGATTTGGCCATCGACTACTCCCTCGTGTTCCTTGGATATGGCGTCGACCCCGATAGCGCTGGCGCAGCAGGCGCCCGCGCGGCATATCCCTACGAGTCGTTTTTCCGAACGGGAAGCAAGGCCCTTGGCGGAGAGCACTGCTCGGAAGTTTCAAACGAATATCGCTCCCACGCGTTCATGCCGACCAAGACGAGAATCATTGCTGAAGACCACATAGCCTGCGAGCTCGAATTCCTGCAGTACCTGGCAAGCCTTGAGCTTGAGGCAGTGCGCGAAGGCGATGACGAGGCGGTCCTTAAAGCTCGTCGGGACAGCCTCGAATTCCTTCAATCGCATCTGCTCTCGTGGATCGACGATTTTCGGAAGGAAGTCGAGAATCATGCAGATACCTCGTTCTACCTGGGTCTGTGCGAGATGACGAAAGGGTGGCTCGAGATAGACGAGAAGGCGCTGCAAGATTCTCTGAGCGGGAAAGGCGGAAGCGATGACTAGCGGTATGGGGCCGGACGGCCGTGGATGGGGTGCCAAGGAGGTTGAATACGATCTAGGATTTGGCGGCCCCGGCAAAAGCGTGGTAATCAACATCACTCGCTCGATTGACGTTCGGATCATGGATGAGGAGAACTACTGCAAATACAAGGCCGGCGAAAGCTGCGCCGCCTTTGCGGGGCGCCTTCGCTCATCACCGTATCGATTTTCGCTTCCCCGGGATGCGAAATGGCATGTCGTCATCGACCCTTCGACGTATTCGGGAATAGCGGAATTCAACGTTCGGTTAATGGACGACGACTTGTTGGACAACTAAGGAAGCAAGGTTAGCTGGCTAGCCTTGAAAAAGAAAGAGGGAGAGTGAACCATGGAATTAAGCGATTACAAAACAGCTCCCGTCGTGAAGCTGGATAGTCTTTCCGACGTGAACGACATCGGCAAGCCTTGGCGTTACGAAGACGACAACATGACCGTTACCCGTACCTGCCCCTGGTCTCCTCCGGGATGCCATCCGGTCGGCTGCGGTCTCAAGCTCTACGTTGACGAGAACGGCAAGCTCGTTCACGTCGAGGGCGACGAGAACCATCCTGTCACCCAGGGCCGTCTTTGCCCGAGGTGCATCACGCTCAAGGATTACGTGTACAGCCCCGCTCGCATCGTCAAGCCGATGAAGCGCGATCGCGCTGATCGCGGCAAGGAAGACGCGTGGGTCGAGTGCTCTTGGGACGAGGCGTTCGCTATCGTCAAGGAGAACTACGAGCGCATCTGCGAGCAGTACGGTCCCGAGTCGATTATCGGCATGTCCGGCACCGGTCGCGAGGGTGGCACGATGTCGCTGTACCCGACGATGGTGTTCGGAACCCCGAACTACTGCTACATGCAGTCGGGCTACGCGTGCTATACCCCCCGCCTTGCGGCGGCGGCCTATATTACGGGCACGACGTACTCCGAGTGGGATTACTCCGGCGCTCTGCCTGGTCGTTGGGATGACGAGCGCTATGAGCTGACCGAGGTCATCGTCATGTGGGGTAAGGCTCCCCTCGAGTCGAACCCTGACGGCTTCTTCGGCCATGCCGTCGTTGATGCGATGCGCCGCGGAACGCGCCTCATCCAGATCGACCCGCGCATCAATTGGCTTTCTGCCCGCGCCGATATCCATCTCCAGCTGCGTGCCGGCACGGACACCGCTCTGGCGATGGCGATGCTCGACGTCATTATCAAGGAAGATCTCTACGATCATGACTTCGTCGAGTACTGGTGCTATGGCTTCAACGAGCTGGCTGAGCGCGTTGCGACCATGCCGGCGGAGAAGGCCGCGGAGATTTGCCAGGTTCCCGTCGAGAAGATTTACGCGGCAGCGCGCATGTACGCGAAGGCGAAGCCCGCAGCGATCATGTGGGGCCTTGCTGTCGACCAGAAGACCGACGGTATGCAGAACAGCCAGTGCATCATCGCTCTGCAAGCGATTACCGGCAACCTCGATCGTCCTGGCGGTCAGCTGATGCCCGGTTCCGATTCGGGCCACAATGAGCTTGGCTTCGGCTACAAGGAATGCATTCCCGACGAGGTCTTCCAGAAGATGATCGGTCTTGATCAGTATCCTGCATACTGCAACATGATCCTCAACTCGCAGGTCGACTTGATGCTCGAGTGCTTGGAAACCGACAAGCCGTATCCTATCCGCATGGGCTTCTACATGGGCGACAACGCGCTTTCCAACTGCGCGATGGAGCCGAAGCGTTGGCACGACGCGCTTATCAGGGCGCTCGAGTTCTGCATCGGAATCGACACGTTCATGAACGCGTCGATTCAGGCCACGTGCGATCTGTTCCTCCCCATCGCGACGGTTGCCGAGCGCGAGGGCACGGTCTTTACCCACTATGCACCTTGCACGGTGACGGCTGGCTTCATGCATAAGGCCGTCGACTGCGGAAACCTCCCCTCCGACATGGAGCTTGCCTACCGTCTGGGCAAGTACCTGCATCCGGAGCGCTTCTCGAAGTGGGCCAACGAGCACGAGCTCGTTGAGGCGTTCCGTCTCGGCGTCGAGGACCACGGCGAGACCTTCGATCGCGTTTCCCAGTGCGTCGTCGCTCAGGTTCCTATCGAGTACTACAAGTACGAGAAGGGTCTCATGCGCCCCGACGGCCAGCCCGGTTTCGCAACTCCGACCGGCCGCGTCGAGCTGTGGTCGACCGCGTACAACCAGTTCGGCGACGATCCTCTGCCGTACTACATCGAGCCCGAGTTCAGCCCGATTGATGAGCATCCCGAGATCAAGGAAGAGTACCCGCTCGTCCTCACCACAGGTGCGCGCGTCACGGCGTTCTTCCACTCCGAAGGCCGTCAGATCCCGTATCTGCGCGAGCTCAATCCCGATCCGCTGCTTGAAATCAACCCGGTGACGGCGCAGGAGCGCAATATCGCCGACGGCCAGTGGGTGCGCGTTTGGAACATGTTCGGCGAGGCGCTCATGAAGGCGAAGGTGACCGAGGCGGTAGACGAGAAGACCGTTCACGGGCAGCACGGATGGTGGTTCCCCGAGGAAAGCGGCGACGAGCCCAACCTGTACGGTACCTTCCGTTCGCAGATCAACAACCTTTGCCCCAACGGCCATATGGGCAAGCTCGGCTTCGGCGCGCCTAACAAGTGCATGTGCTGCAACGTGGAGCCCATTGCTGAGTCTTACGACACGGACATGAATCTCATCTGGGAGAAATTCGGAAAGCTGGTGTAGAAGATGACGACCTACGGACTTTTGATCGATTACGAATACTGCACTAACTGCGGCTCTTGCCAGGTCTCCTGCAAGGAGGAGCATGGCTACCCGGTGGGCAAGACGGGCATCTCCGTTCACGCCGACGGGCCGTGGCGCATCGACGACGACAACATCAACTTCAACTATTTCCCGCTGCCGACCGACCTGTGCGACTTGTGCGCAGAGCGCACGGGAAAGGGCAAGGAGCCGCTGTGCGTGCACCATTGCCTCGCGAACGTTCTTTACTATGGGCCTGTTGAGGAGCTCGCGAAGAAGCTCGAGGACAAGCCCAAGCAGATGCTGATCGTTCCCCAGTTCATGCCTCGTGAGGCAAGGGGCGAGTTCGTCCACGTCGAGAATGAACTCGACCACCGCAAGGCCGCCCATATCGAGGTCGAGGGCACGGGCTCTTCGACGTTCGGCGCGCACCGCCATGACGCGAAGGTTGGCGAGTACAGCGAGGACGCCGTCTAATCGCGAAACAGTTTTGAAATGGTAACGAGCTGCATTGTTCTCGTTGCCAAACGGAGGCGCGAAACATGGAGTCAACCTCGTGCGGAGGATGGCCTGTGGAGTAGCGCCTCTTTTCGCGTTCCTGCAGGTGATTGCTTGCGATGGGGCAAGGCGTGGCAACGCAATCGCATTCTCGATTTGAAGGAGGCAGCATATGCCCGCTTTCAATGATTACGAGCACGTGTACAAACCTCTGCCATTAGGCAGAACAACTCTTAGGAATCGAATTATCTTTTCGCCGATGGTTTGCGACTATGCCGATAGCATTGGTCAGCCGACCCAAGGCTATATCGACTTTATCGAAGAGCAGGCAAGAACCGGCGTGGCACTTGTCAATGTCGGTGCGACGCCGGTCAATTGGGATACCGCTCCCGACTATCCCGCTGAGCTCGACGTCACTCAGGACAACAAGATTAACGGGCTCGTGCTTCTTGCAGACGCGGCACATAGGCACGGCGCGAAGATCTCGATCGAACTTGTCCATGCAGGTCGCGGCGTTCATCCTGAGCTTATCAAGAGCAAGTGGGCCTTAGCGCCGTCGAATTTCCCCATCCCTGGCCAGTATCCCTATATCAAGGAGATGGACCAGCACGACATCGAGGAGACAATAGCGTGCTATGTCGATTGCGCCAAACGCTTGAAGCGCGCACAGTTCGACGGCGTTCTCGTCCATGCCGCACACGGGAACCTTCTCGGGCAGTTCCTCTCCCCGTTGACAAACCACCGAAGTGATTGCTATGGCGGATCTCTTGAGAACCGCAGCCGGTTTCCCCTGATGATTCTCAAGGCAGTCAGGGAAGCCGTTGGCGACGATTTCTTCTTGGACATGCGCATAAGCGGAGACGAGATGGTCGAAGGCGGCATGAAGATCGATGAGGTCATCGAGTTCATCAAGATGGCGCAGGAATACATCGATATGGTGAACATCTCGGCTGGCCTTATCGTCGACTGGCGCGCCCAATTCTTCACGATGCCCCCGTATTACCAGCCGCACTGCCTCAACGTTTCGCTTTCTCGAGCGGTCAAAGAGTGCCCCGATGTGACGATTCCCGTTACCGTTGTCGGTTGCATCGCCAATATCGATGAGGCTGAGGAAATAATTGGAAGTGGAGCTGCCGATGCTTGCTATATGGCGCGGGCCCTGCTTGCCGATCCCGAGATGCTTAAGAAGTCATACCGCGGGGAGCCGGAATCGGTGCGGCCGTGCTTGCGCTGCTATTCGTGTGCCGATGGCGGGGGGAACCATATCTCGTGCGCAGTGAACCCGCAGCTTGGTCGAGGCCATCGCTACTGGGAGATTCGCCCGGCGCTTAAAAGGAAGAAGGTCGTTGTCATTGGCGGAGGTCCCGCTGGCATGATGGCTGCACAGACTGCCGTCAGACGCGGGCATGACGTTGTTCTTTTCGAACAGAACGAATCGCTCGGGGGCACCCTTAACGATATCAATAAGCTTCCTTTCAAGTATGACTTGCTGAACTACACCGAATGGGTCGTTGGCCAGACGCTTGCCTGCGGCGCCGACATTCGCCTTGGTGTTGAGACAACTCCTGAAGTGGTCATGAGGGAAAACCCTGATGCGATAATCGTTGCAACAGGCGCCGAGCCGGTTAAAGCTTCGATTCCGGGCATCGATCGCGAGAACGTTGTTCCTGTGCGCGACGTCGATTCCGGTCGTGTGAAGGTTTCCGGCGAGGTGGTTGTCTGCGGGGGCGGGTCAAGCGGTTGCGAAACGGCGCTGGCGCTTGCGATGGATGGCTGCAAGGTCACCATCGTTGAGAAGGGGGCTAACGATAGCTTCGCCCACGGAATGACGCATATCACGAGAGGGATGCTGGTTGCTCTTCTCGAGAGTAATGGGGTTGAGTGCCTAGGCGAGCATGTCGTCCTTTCTGTCGATGACGAGGGAGTTCATGTTGGGGACTCGCAATGGCAAGAACAGGTTCTCAAGGCGGACTTCGTTGTTGATGCGCTTGGACTGAAGCCGACGCCATCTGAGCAGTACGTCGAATTGATTCCCGAAGTGCATGTTATTGGCGATTGCGGCCGAATCGGCAATATCTATCGCGCTAACCAGTCTGCGTTCGATTGCGCGATGGAGTTGTAGCGGCAAATCGAAATGGCGAGACGCTTGGGAACAGGCGTCGAATCGAAGGATGTGAAGAACATGGACATTATCAAAAACGTCCCTATCTCCTGTATGGAAAATGCCTTCTCGGTCAAGGGATTGAACGTCGTTGTGACGGGAGGGAACCGCGGGCTGGGTCGGGGGATATCGCAGGCGTTCGCAGAGTGCGGTGCGAACGTGGCGATTCTCTGTCGAAACGAGGAATCGGGCGCCAAGGCTGCGAAAGAGCTGGAATCCCTCGGCGGCAAGTGCTTTTGCGTGCAATGCGACGTCGGAGATTTCGACAGCGTGATGGCGGCGAAAGAGGCGGTCGCTCGTGAATTCGACCACATCGACGTGCTTGTCAACAACGCGGGAATAGACGCTCATAAAAGCCTCTTCGACGATGAGCGGCTTGAAGAGTGGAAGCGCGTCATGAGCGTCAATCTCGATGGCGTGGCGGCTTGCGTTCAACAGTTCGGCAAGTGGATGATGGATGCTCGACGCGGCGGCAGCATCATCAACATCTCATCGATTGGGGGTCAGGGCATCGGCGATCCCCGCATCAATCCCATGCCTCCGTATAACGCTTCGAAAGCGGCTCTCGATCACCTCACTCGGCACCTCAGTATCGTGATGGGGGACTACGGTATTCGGGTTAACTGCATCGCCCCTGGTCCTACCCACTCCGGGCTCGATGGGGATCTTCCCGATAAGATCAACGACTTCATTCGCGATACGATGCCCGCCCATCGCTTCGGGGAGCCGATCGAAATCGGCGCACTTGCTGTCTATCTGGCATCCCCTGCTGGGTCCCAGGTTACTGGCACCGTCATCAACCATGACGGTGGGACGATGGTTGTTGGACTGACATTCTAGCCATCACGTTGAAGCCCCTCTCGCTGCATACGAGAGGGGCTTTACTGAATCATGAGGTGATTGCAATGGTTGACTTTAACGATTACCCACACGTTTTCTCTCCTGTGAAGATTCGGAATATCGAGCTGAAGAACCGCCTGGTGTTTTCCCCTGTGGTATCGGGGCACGCAGGTGTTGCGAATGGCGAAGTTACCGAAGCGCTGGTCAAATTTTTGGGCGCGCAGGCCCGATCGGGCGTTGGCATGGTGACAATCGGTGCCTCTCCGGTTGATCAGGGGCGAGCGAGGGACTTCTACGGCAGCCTTTCGGTTTGTCGCGACACGGATGTTCCGGGATTGCATCGATTGGTCGAGGAGGTGCATCGTTACGGGGCTGCCATCTCGTGTGAGATTTTGCATGCCGGCAGAATCGCCCAGCCTGGCGCTCTCGCAGGTCGCAGGGCTTGGGTCCCTTGGCTGGCACCCGATATGGATCCGAATGCCTTCGAGGAGATTTCCGAAGCGCAGATGGACGAGGTGATCGGGGAGTTCCAGGCGGCGGCTGTCCGTTTGCGCGATGCCGGTTTCGACATGGTGATGATCCATGGCGCTCACGGCAACCTGGTCAGCGCCTTTCTTTCGTCTGCGACCAATCAAAGGACAGATGCTTACGGCGGTTCGCCCGAGAATCGGATGAGATTCCCTTTGAAGCTTGTTCGAAAGGTTCGGGAGGCGGTCGGCGACGATATGGCGATCGACTTCCGAATCAGCCAGAACGAATACGTGGATGGGGGCATCGAACTCGAAGACGTTATCGCGTTTCTCCAGGCTGCTTCTCCCTATATCGATGACGCTCACCTGTCGGGTGGCTGGATTTTCGATCCAGTGTACGTGAAGTACATGATGCCCGGGTACCCGCAAGATCGCTGCTTGAACATTCCTCGAACTGCCGTTGTTCACGATGAGCTCGATATACCCGTAACGTGCGTCGGGAACATCCCTGATATCGCCACCGCCGAAAAGATTCTCGCAGAAGGCAAAGCCGACATTGTGGCCATGGCCCGCAACATTCTTGCGGATATGGACTTTGTGAACAAGGCGTACCGCGGAAAACCCGAGCTCATCCGCCCGTGCCTTCGCTGCATTGAGTGTGCATCTCGTCCGGCTGTTGGGGGAGGGGTCCGCTGCTCGGTTAACCCCCAGTTGGGGAGAGAGCTTTATTACGATTCGATTCAGAAGGCGAACCAAAGGAAGAAGGTCGTCGTCATCGGCGGTGGACCTGCGGGAATGATGGCTGCCCAGACAGCAATCGAGCGCGGTCACGAGGTCGTGCTGTTCGAAAAGGAAGCTCAGTTGGGGGGTCGTCTGCACGAAGCGTCGGCACTTTTCTGCAAAGTGGATCACCACAAACGCTACCTCGCTTGGGATGTTGCCGAAATGATGCGCAGCGGTGCTGATGTGCGTCTTGGGGTCATGGCGACGCCCGAGCTGGTGATGTCCGAGAATCCCGATGTTGTTATCGTTGCCATCGGCGCAGAGCACATCGTTCCCGATATCGAGGGAGTTGAAAGCCCTCGGGTGATGAGCGTGACGGATGCGGATTTGGGGCGAAGGCCCATCGGGGAGCGCGTGGCGATCGTCGGCGGTGGCTTGTCGGCTTTGGAGTGCGGTATTCAGCTGGCTTACGAGGGGCATGAAGTTGTGCTTCTCTCCCGTATCGCTGAGAATGATAGTTGGCATGAAGTGATGAACGAATTGCGCAGCGGCCTGATCGAGCTCAAAGACCGCTACGGGGTCGAGATTATAGACGAAGCAAATGCAGTGAAGATCACCGATAGCGGTGTCGTGTACGAGAGGAATGAGTCTCTTTGCGAGGTTCGCGCGGATACCGTCGTCCTCGCGTGCGGTTTGGAGCCGAATAAAAACGCAATCACTGCGTTTAGGGAAATGATGCCCGACGTCGTCGTTGTTGGCGATGCGCACAAGACGGGCAATATCTTCGCTGCTAACACGGATGCCTTCAATGTCGCCGTGGAACTATAGAGTTGGGAGTGCTTTTGGCCGCATGAGGGGCTATTCGGACCAAGCCGTCGTCAGGAATTGAATCGGACGAAAAGTATGAGACTTCAATTTCAGGCCTCATACCCCTTTTTCCTGCGATTTTACGTACGTAAGGGCCATTCTCAACCCGCTTCAACCCTATGGATAATCGGCTTGCGGCAAGTTGTGCGATTTGCCGCAAGCCTCGCTAAAGGGGAATTGTTCGAGGGGACATAGCAAGGTCATTTAAAAGGAGGAAGATATGTCAGAGAAGGCGCTAGACAAATCTAAGTGTATAAATGGCAGTTATGGCTGGGTCATTGTTCTCTTCACGATGTTGGTTGGTTTTGTGCCCGGCTCCAACATGGCGAAGGCGATCGCTCTCGCTCCCGTCGTTTGCCAGAATTTCATGATCGATAACGCGACGTTCGGTCTTGTCGTTGCGGCGTTCTACATCATGGGCTTCGTGATGGCGTTCCCGACGACGGGCTTGGTCAACAAGTGGGGAATGAAAGTGTCGGTTGCCGTCGCCGTCGGCTGCGGCGTCGTTGGCTCTATCATGGGTGCAATGGCGGGAACGAACACGACGCTGTTCATCGTGAGCCGCGTTGTCGAGGGTGCTTCGTTCGGCATCATGGGCGTTGTCGGCGCATCGTCGATCGGCCCGTGGTTCTCTCCTGAGAAGCGCTCGCTTCCGCTGTCCATCTGGTCGATGTGGGTTGCTGCCTGCATGTGCGTATGCCCGATTCTGTTCGGCTGGCTCGTTGAGTCTCTGGGCGTGACCTGGGACGGCATTTGGTGGGGCACCGCAGTTTACGACCTCCTCGTCGGTATTCTCTTCATCGTGTTCTACCGCAAGCCGCTCGACCTCGATTCGGCGAGCTCTATCGAAGAGGCAGATGCTGGAAAGGGCGCGAACATCAAGCGCGCTCTCAAGAGCCCGATGCTTTGGGCTATGGCGCTCATCTTCCTGTTCGATGAGGCTGCATACATGGCCATCAATGGCTTTATCGTGACCTATCTGAGCACCGAGCTCGGCGCTACGCTCGTTGCCGCGAACGCCATCTTCTCGCTGTTCGGCTTCATGGGCGCTATCACGCCGCCGGTTTCCGGATGGATCACCCAGAAGTTCAACAACCATCGCTGGGTTCTGCTCGTCGGTCTTATCATTGCGGTTATCTACACGGCTCTCGTGTTCCATCTTAAGGACCCGGTCCTGTTCTACCCGCTGTCTATTCTTGCCGGTATCGTCGGCGGTTGCGTGCCTTCGATTCTGTGGCAGTTCACGCCGAACACGGTCGATACCGTCGACATTCCCGCCGCGAACGCTTTCATGGCCTTCACGCAGAATATCGGCATGACCATCGGTGCTCTTATCATCGGCAACGCCATCACCATTTGGGGTTGGGGCATGGGCTCCTGGATCGGCATGGTGCCGCTGTACATCATCTGCCTGATCATTTACTTCGCATTCGGCTGCCACAAGAAGCTCAAGCTCTAGAGCTTCGTCGATTCGCGAGTTTGACCCGATCGTAGGTGGGCCAGTAGTGTGAACCGCTCTGATGAGGGCGCTCTTACCGAAAAGGGGTTTGCAATGGGAAATGAAAGAAGAGGAAAGATCGCGCTCATCCGCTACGATGGCGGAGTGCTTGGAGAGCGGAAGGTCGACCATCGCACGGGCGAGCCGCTTGCGGTCAGGATCGGTGCGAGCAGATTGCCGAAGGGTATCGACAACGCGCTTCTCAATATGGAAATCGGGGAGAAGGCAACCCTTATCATCCCTCCTGAAGAGGGGTACGGGAATGCGAACCCGAAGCTCGTCAAGTGGTATCCTCGCCAGGTGCTTGATCATGGGTACGATATCAAGAAGGGCTCGATGATCATGTGGGAAAGCGAGGACGGTCTTGCGAAGCGTCCGGCAATGGTGGTCGATTCCACGAAGGACAACGTCAAGATTGACATGAACCACCCTTATGCTGGCAAGACGCTTGAGTATTGGGTCGAGCTCGTCGATGTGAAGTAACCCGAAGTTGAGAAGGTTGTAGAGAATGTGCTATCCCTGTACGTCATGCGGTAGATGCGGGAAATTCGATCCAAACAGCCCGCTTTATGCTCCGCCACCGGAGATACCGTGCTTGAAGTGCGGCGGATCGATCGATCCTGCAACTGGTGCGTGTCGTGATTGCGGGTACCAGGCGTTCGCGCCGACGGGAACACAGTCTTCTTTGGGAAAACGAGAGGCAACGAAAAGGTAGCTGAACCCTTAGCTGGTTCCCAGTATCGCCCCTCTGCTGCTATGGCAGAGGGGCGATTGTGTGTGTGGTGGGAGGGATACCTTCCGGCTTATAGGACAAATAGTGTGTCTGATTTTGGGCGTTGGGGGGTGCAGGCCAGCGCCCATTTTTTATGGGAAAAGTCATCCGAATCGACTTTCCCGCTCGGACAAAAAGTGTGTCCGGTTATTGACGTTTTCCCAGGTCGCATGAGGAAATTCACGGCAAAAAGTCATCGATTTCGGGAGGATGCCGTGGATAATATGACATGCCCGTCCTGCGGAGGGCCCATGAAGCGGAACGGGAGGGCCCCGTCGGGTTCCCAGAGATGGCGCTGCCGGTCGTGCGGCGCCAGCGCCACGCATTCAAACGACGTGGCGGCCAGGGAGCTCGCGGCCTTCGTCGGCTGGCTGTTCTCGCGCGGGAGGCAGGCCGATATGCCGGGGCGCGGCCGAACCTTCAGGCGGAGGGCCGCCCTCTTCTGGCCGATATGGCCGATGCCGGAGGTGGTGGACGAGGTCTTCCGCGTCGTCTACGTCGACGGCATCTGGATCGCGCGCGACTGCGTGGTGCTCATAGCCTGCAGCGACGAGCACGTGCTGTCGTGGCACCTCGCGCGCGCCGAGGCGACCGCCGCGTGGCGCTCGCTGCTCTCGCGCATCGCCCCGCCCGACATGGTGGTCACCGACGGCGGCAGCGGCTTCGCCTCGGCGGTCGCGGCCGAATGGCCGAGGACGAGGGTCCAGAGATGCGTGTTCCACGCGTTCTGCCAGGTCAAG
>NZ_DBFSAP010000008.1:0-24473 GCF_048412355.1 Ellagibacter sp. | reverse complement strand
GAAAGGTCTTTCGGTTCTTCGGCAGTCTTCTTCGATAATTTCTGGGAATCCTTTGCCACGTGATAGTCCTTTCTGGATAAGAACGCCCGGGGCTAAACCGCAACCGGGCGCAAATACACAGCGATAAAATATACCATAAATCGAGCCGAATGTGTATGAATGTCACAATAAATCGTTCGGGTCGACGTCAACGGCAACGTTCACGTCCGACTCGGGCACGCGAGCGCGAAACAGCGGGGCTATCACACGAGAAAGATCGTCCCCGGGCGGGCACTTCACCACAACATGCCAGCGGTACACGCCGCGCAGCTTCGCGAGAACACACGGGCTCGCAGGAAGGACGGACCACCCGTCCCCGCCGAAGTCGCGGATATGCGCCTCGAGCTCGGTGAACAGCCTTTCGGCAGTCGTGCGCACGGAGGGCTCGTCCTTTCCCCAGATAAGCACGTTGGCCATGCGGACGAACGGCGGGTAGAGAAGGATGCGCCGCTTCGGAAGCTCCGCGCGAAGGAACCGCTCGCGATCGTAGGTGGCGGCGGCGCGGATGGCGACGCTGTCGGCCTCGTAGGTCTGAACGAGCACGCGCCCCGGCAAGTCGGCACGCCCGGCACGACCCGCCACCTGTTCGATCAGGGAAAACGTGCGCTCGGCAGCCCGATAATCGGGAAGGTGGAGCTGCGTGTCGGCATTGATCACGCCCACGAGCGTCACATCCTCGAAGTCGAGCCCCTTCGCGATCATCTGCGTTCCCAAAAGTACAGCGGCATCAGCTCCGGCAAACTGCTCGAGGAGGCGCTCGTGGGCCCCCTTGCCGCTCGTGGTGTCGGCGTCCATGCGGATGATGGGCACACCGGGGCCAACGCCAGGCATCCCGTCGAGCAGTGCGCGCAGCTCGGCCTCGACGCGCTGGGTTCCCGCGCCGAACTTCTTCAGGTACGGGCTTCCGCACTCGGGGCAGACGGCAGGCGCGATTTCGGTATGTCCGCAATGGTGGCACACGAGCATGCGGCCGCGCTCGTGATAGGTGAGCGAGGTGTCGCACGAGGGGCAGGTGGGCACGAACCCGCAGTCGCGGCACAAGAGGAACTTCGCGAAGCCGCGCTGATTCAAGAGAAGCACCGCCTTGCGCCCGAGGGAAAGCTCGCTGCGAAGCCCCTCGACGAGCTTGCGCGAGAACATCGCGCGCGATCCGCCACGAAACTCCGCTGCCATGTCCACGACCTCGACCGTCGGCAGGGGCTTGCCGTTCGCGCGATCGGGCAGGTCGGCCTTCGTCCAGCTCCCACCCTGCTCGCAGGCATAGAGCGCCTCAATGGAAGGCGTGGCCGAGCCCATAACGAGCACGCCGCCCGAACGCTCCACCATCCAACGTGCCACCTCGCGCGCATCGTAGCGCGGGGCGGAATCCTGCTTGTAGGAACCTTCGTGTTCCTCGTCGATCACGATGAGTCCGATGTTCGAAAGCGGCGTGAACAGGGCGCTTCTCGCCCCTACCACGACGCGCGCCGCGCCGCTTTTGATGAAGTCCCACTGGTCGTAGCGCTCGCCCTGGCTCATGCGCGAGTGCATGACCGCGACCAGATCGCCGAAGCGGCCGCGAAAGCGGCCCACCGTCTGCGGCGTGAGCGAGATCTCAGGCACAAGCACGCAGGCCGTGCGTCCCTCGGCAAGCGTCTCCTCGATGGCGCGCAGATAGAGCTCAGTCTTGCCCGATCCCGTGACGCCGTCGACGACAACCACCTCGCCGCAGGCATGCTCGCGCGCACGATCGATGGCCGCAAGGGCACTTTCCTGCCCCGGCGTGAGCGCGGGCTTCGGTGAGGGAGTGAAGCCACCGGACGCGATAGGGGTTGAGGCGGCATGCGCGCCATCGGGGGTCCCCCGCATGCGACGGCGGCGAACGATGCGCACGACGCCCTTCGCCTCGAGGGCGCGCAAGGTGGACGAAATTGCCCCCATCTGGGCCGAAAGCTCGGACACGCGCAGCTCGCCCGTCCGCACTGCTGCCACGATCGCCTCCTGGCGAACGGCGTTCTTGCGCGGCTCGAACGCGGAAAGCTCAGGACCTGCGACAACCCAGCGGTCGTCCACTTCCCCAACCTTTTGTTCCGCCAAGCGCCATCGCCCATCGCGGCCATGTACCATCCGCGGGACACCCCCCGGAGGCGTGAACAGGCGAACGCAGGAGGAAAGCGGCGCGATGTAGCGGTTCGCGAGCCATTGGGCGCATGCCGCGCCCTCCTCATCGAAGTAAGGTTTCGAAAGGCCCCGAACGATTGATTTCAGCTTGCGCGCATCAAGGCCGGAAGGCCACGTTTCGTCTCCCGGGAGTCCCGCCTCGAAGACATCGATAACGAACCCCACCGCCTGGCGCTTGCCGAAGGGCACAAGCACCGCACATCCCACTTCAACGGGGTAGTCGCGAGAGCGGGGAGAAACATCATCGACGCCTGCGCCCAACCTACAGGTGCCCTCCGCCCCGCCACTCGCTAAACCGGAGCGCTCGGCCACACAGAAATCGACCTCAGAAGCGGCATCAACCGCGCCCGAACCCACAGTGCAGCCTGTGAGGACATCATCCCCAAACAGGCTCTCCATCTGGGCCGATGCGGAAGAAAAAGCGCATACCGAATCTTCCCCGTCCGCAGCGGGCAGAGCATAAGTGTAAGGCGCATCGAGCGCTTGGGTGGGAATATCGAGGATAACGGAGGCAAGTTTCATGCTGCCAAGTATAGCGAAAGCGCCGCGGGCGCACGCCCCGAATCGCCGCCTTCAGCAAAACGCCGCCTTCCCGAACCTGCGAAGGAGGGAAGGCGGCGTGAACAATCGAGAGGTTGTCGCGGGAAGGCGCAGCTAGGCGAGGCCGCACGCAGCGCGAAGCGCATCCGCGCGATCGGTTTTCTCCCAGGTGAACTCGGGAAGCTCGCGACCGAAATGACCGTAAGCAGCCGTCTTGCGATAGATGGGGCGACGCAGGTCGAGGCTGTCGATAATCGCGCCCGGACGCAGGTCGAAGACCTCGTTCACCGCACGCTCGATGTCGGCCTCGGGAACGTGCGCCGTGCCGAACGTCTCGACCATGATAGAGACCGGCTTCGCGACGCCGATGGCATAAGCGACCTGGATCTCGCAGCGATCGGCCAGGTCAGCGGCCACCACGTTCTTCGCAACCCAACGTGCAGCATACGCAGCGGAACGGTCGACCTTCGTGCAGTCCTTGCCCGAGAACGCGCCGCCACCGTGACGGCCCATGCCGCCGTAGGTGTCGACGATGATCTTGCGCCCGGTGAGGCCGCAGTCGCCCATAGGCCCGCCGATGACAAAGCGCCCCGTCGGGTTGATGTGAATCTCGGCGCCCTCGGCGAGCTCGACCCCCTCGTCAGCGAGCACGGGCTTGATGACCTGCTCGGTCACATCGCGGCGCAGCGTGGCGTTGTCGATGTCCTCGGCATGCTGCGTGGACACGACGACCTTCTCCACATTCACGGGAGCGCCGTCGACGTAGCGCACCGAAACCTGCGTCTTGCCATCGGGACGCAAGTAGGGCAGCGTGCCGTCCTTGCGCACCTTCGCCAAACGCTCGCTCATGCGCTGCGCCAGATAAATCGGCATCGGCATGAGAGTCTTCGTCTCCTTGCAGGCATAGCCGAACATCATGCCCTGGTCACCTGCGCCCACCGTCTCGTAGACGTCTTCCGCCTCGCCGTGCTGCGCCTCGAACGACTCGTCGACGCCCTGCGCGATGTCGGGCGACTGCTCGTGGATAGCGTTCAGAACGCCGCAGGTCGTGCCATCGAAGCCGTACTTCGCGCGATCGTAGCCGATCTCGCAGATGACGTTGCGTACGATGGTCGGCACGTCGACATAGGCCTGCGTGCGAATCTCGCCCGCCACGACGACCATGCCCGTCGTGGTCATGGTCTCGCAGGCGCAGCGCACCTTCGACACATCGGCGGGCTGGCCCGATGGGGAGATGTAGCCCTGTTTTTGAAGCTCGGTTTCCTTCTCGAGGATCGCGTCGAGAATCGCGTCGGAAATCTGATCGCAAATCTTGTCCGGGTGACCCTCAGTCACCGATTCGGACGTGAATAGATACGTAGAATGCTGTTCTTCGGCCATGAAGCTCCTCCTTCATCGTTGTCGGCCGGACCACCTTGGCACAACGCCAGGTTGGTGTCGGGATCGCAGAGCCAACTCTCTCCCCCGACTCTTGATAAACGGATGTTCGCGGACACAATTTGTGCGCCCTCGTTTATGCACGCGGTACTTTACCACATCGTTGTCTATTCTAATTGAGAACAAAAAAGAAACAATTCTCAACCGCAGCCGTTTCGCGGAGTTTCTCTCCGCCACCCTTCCCAATGCGTTGGGCTCATGACGGCCGCAGGCCCATCAGCATCCCGCCGCCTCGGCGGGGCCTTGCAATGCTACACTCATCACGACAGACCGACACCCCCTCGGAAGGAGCGGGCATGCTGAGCAACAACGCCTATACGCAAGAGTATTTCGACATCATGGAGAGCTTGGACGGCGACACCGAGAGCCGCCGCGCCGCCTACGATTACATGAAGAATTCCACCGCTATCGTCCATCATCAGGTAATTTCCACCTCCTTCGTACCGCGCCTCTACGATCGACGCACGCGCGAGATCATGCGCACCACGGTCGAGACGACGCACCGCATTCTTTGCAAGGTGATCGAACACTACCTCGAAGACCCCGACTACCGCACCATCTTCGACTACGACCCGCGCTTAGCCGAGCTCATCTTGGTGCCGCGCGGCTATGACGCCGTGCTCCCCTTCGCGCGCTTCGACATCTTCCTCGACGAAGAGACCGGGGAAGTCGCCTTCTGCGAGTTCAACGGCGACGGATCATCGGGCATGAACGAGAACCGCGAGATCACCAACTCGCTCGCGAACGCGAAGACCTTCCAGGAGTTCGCGCGCCGCCACAAAGTCGAGCCTTGCGAGCTCTTCGACGCCTGGGTGGAGGACTTCATCAGCATCTACCATACCTACAAGGGACGCGTCGAGCATCCCCGCTTCGCCATCTGCGACTACCTGCAAAATGGCGTCGTAGACGAGTTCCACCTGTTCGCAAAGAAGTTCGAGGAACACGGCTACCCGTGCTGCGTATGCGACGTGCGCGACCTCGCCTTCGACGGCGAGGTGCTCCACGACGCGCAGGGCCAACCCGTGCACGCCATCTGGCGCCGCTGCGTCACCAACGACGTGCTCGAGTTCTGGGACGACTCGCAGGCGCTCATCAAGGCAGTGCGCGCGCAGAAGGTGGCGCTCATCGGCAGCTTCGCCGGGCACATCGTGCACGACAAACAGATTTGCGAGGCACTTTTCCATCCGAAGACGCAGGCATTCCTCACCGACGAGGAAAACGCGTTCGTCGCGCGTACCGTCCCCAAGACGCGCTACCTCGACTCGAGCGAGATCGACCTTGACGAGGTGCGCGCGAACAAGGATGCCTGGATCGTGAAGCCGACCGACGCCTACGGGGCCGCCGACGTGTACGCCGGGTGCTTCCAAACGCAGGAGAAGTGGGACGAGATCATCGACCGCTTCGCGAACGGGGCAGCAGGCGCGCCGTTCCTGGTGCAGCGCTACATCACGCCGTACAAGACGCGCATCTTAGAGCCCGACCACGACATCGAGAGCCTCTCCGACGAGGAAGTCGACCGTGCGGGCGCTCTGTACAACAACCTGGAGGGACTCTACTGCTACAACGGGCGCTTCCAGGGCGTATTCAGCCGCCTGGGGCCCCTGCCTACCATCTCGAAGCCCATGCGCGGCATCACCGCGGCAACCATCTGGGTCGACGAGTAGGGCGGCGGGCGCATGGGCTTGGGAAACCGCATCGTGTCGGTGGTGTGCGCGATCTGCCTTGCGGTGAGCTTCGTTGCCGCCGGGTTCGTCGCTGTCGCCGTTCCCGACAACGCAACGACTTCGCTTGCCGATGCATATGCCGGGACCACCAACCCGACGACGCCGTTTTCACACGAGGAGCTTTGCGACATGGCGCTCGCGGGAAAGCGCTATACCTTTGATAAAAACGACAGATTCGCCCTCAACCAGGCCATTTACGATATCAACGCGCAAGCGGAAGCCGACGGGCGCGCACACCGCGGCTCGCTTGACACCGCCTTGTGGGGCGAGATGGCAGCGCGAGACAAGGTGAGCGGAGCCGACGCGGCAAACACTGCTTCGACCTCGCTGTTCTTCGGCCTCGCGAACACGTTCGGGGGATCTCACGACGAGGCCGACGACCTGGCGCGCATGCGCACGCTGCAGCCGAGCAGCGAGAACGTGGACATGCTGCTCGCGCAGGCGTCCGACACCTACGTGCTCGACCCCGAGGCGATCGAACACCTTGACGACGTATTCGGCGTTCTCGCGACAGCCGAACCCATCGTGCTGGGCGTATTCATCGCGGCCGTGCTCACCGCCGTGGGCGTCGGGTGCGCGAGCGGGAGAAGAACGTTCGGGATGGTTTTGCTCTGCGCGGGCTTGGGCACGATTGCGGCTTTCGCCATCTTGGGAATATGGGCCGCTATCGACTTCGAAGGGCTGTTCGCCGTGTTCCACAGCTTGTTCTTTGCGCAAGGCAGCTGGGTGTTCAGCGCCGACTCGCTGCTCATCACCATGTACCCCGAGCCCTTCTGGATCGGCATGGGAGCAATCTGGCTTGCCACGACAATCGCCGTGAGCGCCGTTTCGACAATCGCGGGCTTCGCTCTGCGCCACGCCTAGCTTCTCGCCACCTTCGCCGAGATCCCGACGTAGATTGTCGCAATACGGTGCAATCCCTGCCATCAGACGCGAAAGCGAGTATCATATGCAGGTTGAAACGACTTCCAAAAGACGAAAGAGGAATCCGTGACTGACAAACCCGTACGCGTACGCTTCGCACCCTCGCCCACGGGGCGCCTGCACGTCGGCGGCGCGCGCACCGCAATCTATAACTGGGCATTCGCCCGCGCGATGGGCGGCACCTTCATCCTGCGCATCGAGGACACCGACCCCGAACGCTCGACCGAAGAGAACGTCCAGGTCATCCTGAACGCCATGAAGTGGCTCAACCTCGACTGGGACGAAGGTCCTGAAGTCGGCGGCGACGCGGGCCCCTACTTCCAGACCCAGCGCTTCGACACCTACAAGACCGCGCTCGAGCGCCTGAAGGACCGCGGGGCGGTCTACCCCTGCTTCTGCTCGAAGGAACTGCTCGACCAGAAGCGCGCGAAGGCGGAAGCGGAGGAAGGCGGCTACGCGGGATACGACCGCACGTGCCGCGACATCGACCCCGCCGAGGCGCAGCGCCGCATCGACGCAGGTGAACCGCATGTTTGGCGCCTGAAGGTGCCGCTTGACCACGGCCCCATCGAGTTCGACGACGCCGTGTACGGGCACGTCTCCTTCCCCGCCGACGTAATGGACGACATGATCGTCGTGCGCACCGACGGCACGCCCACCTACAACTTCGCGGTCGTATGCGACGACGCGAACATGGGAATCACGCACGTCATCCGCGGTGACGACCACCTCTCGAACACCCCACGCCAGATTCTCATCTACGAGGCGCTCGGCTACGACGTGCCCACCTTCGCGCACCTGTCGATGATCTTAGGCCCCGACGGGAAGAAGCTCTCCAAGCGTCACGGCGCAGCGAGCGTCGAGGAGTTCCGCGACCGCGGCTTCCTTCCCGACGCGATGGTGAACTTCCTGGCCCTTCTGGGTTGGTCCCTCGACGGCGAGACAACGCTCATCAGCCGCGACGTGCTGTGCAGCGAGTTCTCGCTCGACCGCATCACCAAGAAGGACGCCGTGTTCGACGAGACGAAGCTCGAGTGGATGAACGGCCAGTACATCAAGGGGATGAGCGCCGGGGATTGGATCGACGCGAGCGTTCCTTGGCTTGCGCGCGCCCGTGCGGGCGTTGCGGCCGATGCCGAAATCTCCGAGGAGGAGATCCGCGAGACTGCGGCGGACATCGCGAACCGCCCCGAGTTCTACGAGAAGCTCTACCCACTCGTTGCCGAGCGCGAGACGCGCCTTGTCGACGCTGCCGACAAGCTGGCCTACATGTTCTGGGGGCCGCGCGTCGAGGTGCTCGACGAGAAGAGCGTGAAGAAAGTGCTTCTGAAGGAAGGTGCGCGCGCCGACGAGGCGCTTGCAGCCTGCCGTGCCATCCTGGCCGATGAGAGCCGCGCATGGGAGGCGGCGAGCCTCGAGGCCGCATGCCGCGAGCTTGGCGAGGAGGACGCGCTCAACATGAAGCTCAAGCTCGTGCTGCAGCCGCTGCGCGTTGCCGTCTGCGGCAACATGGTCTCCCCGCCGCTGTTCGAGTCGATCGAGCTTTTGCCGCGCGAAGACGTGCTCGCGCGCATCGACCAGGTCACCGCCGAGGTTTTCGGTGGGGACGAATAGCAACATCGAACAGGGCGCTCGCGACGTGCAATCCGCCGCGAGCGCCCCTTCCACCTTGCGCGTCGCCTTGGGAGCTCCGCGCAAGGTGATCTTTCTGCGCGACTTCTGCACGCGCCCCCAAGGCTCCAGCTGCATGAAGTGCATCGAGGCGTGCCCGAAAGGGGCCATCGCCATCGCGAACGCCTCCGCCGCCGTCGATGCACACGCCTGCACCAAATGCGGGATATGCGTTGGCGTGTGCGACGGCTTCGCAATCCCCGGCGCCTCCGTCGAGGCCGTCTTCTCGCAGATGCGCAAAATTGCGCTCACGGGCGAGAAGGTCATCCTAACGTGCTCGTATCTGCTCCCTTCAGGCTTCGCCCCAGCGGACAACGTAATCGTGCTGCCATGCCTCGCAATGCTGCCGCCCGAGCTTTGGACCTGCGCGCTCGCGCTTGGCATCGATCTTGCCGTCGCCGTCATCTTCGAGGAATGCGAAGCATGCAAGCGCACCAAATCTCAAGGGCTTGAGCGTTTTTCCTGTGCAATCGAGCAAGCAGAAGACGTCACCGAATGCACCGTGGCGTTCACCGACGACGTTCCCGAAGCGCAGGCCGCCCCGACGCTCATGCAGACGCTCGGCGACGCATCGGGCAAGGACCGCCGCGAAGCGCTTCTCAACTTGAAAGACCAAGCGGAAGACATCGCCTCGGGCGCATACCGCATGAAGCGCAACGAATCGCTGCGCGCCTTCCACGAGCAGCGCGACCACATGCTCGCCGACGAGCGCATCGGGGGCGCGGTCGGAACCCCCGAGCAAAACGCATACGCCGAGGGGGGCATGACGCGATGCTCGCTCTCTCCTCGCCAGCGGATGCTGCTCGAAGCGGCGGACGTCTCCGACGCCGTCGCCGTGCGCAAGCGCGTAATGCTCTCGACCACCGACGCCTCTCTTTGCGACAACAGCCTCGCCTGCGCGAAATCGTGCCCCACAGGCGCCCGCAGACCAAGCCCCAAGGATGGGCAACTCGTCTTCGAAGCGCGCTTGTGCATCGGCTGCGGACTATGCGCAAGCGCCTGCCCCCAAGACGCCGCAAGCCTTCGCGAGGCATATGCCGGCGAGCTGCTCCCCCAACCTGACGAGGAACAACAGAAAGAAGAAGGTTAAATTGCTCTCGGACAATCCCACGCTTGAAGAGGTGGCGAACCATTTCGCGAACGACCAGTTCGCCACGCGCGCGGCAGGCTGCACCGTCATCGAAGCGAGGCGCGGACATGCGGTCTGCGAGATGAAGCTCGCCGAAATCCACCGCAACGCAACGGGGAACGTCATGGGCGGCGCCATCTTCACGCTCGCCGACTTCGCACTCGCCATCGCCTGCAACATCGGCGAGCCCCCGAGCGTATCGGTGAGCAACACCATCGAGTACTTCTCGGCAACGAAGGGCGAGAAGCTCATCGCCACCTGCGACGTCGATAAATCGGGCCGCCGTCTGGGGTTCTACACCGTAGAAATCACCGACGACACGGGGCGGCGCATCGCAAAGATGTGCGCCACCTGCGCGAGATAGGTTGCACCCGCCCTCCCAGCGGGAAGCACGCAAGCCTTCGCAACCTTAGCGACCGTTGAGGGTCCTAAAGGGTTGCGTCCTTACTTCTCCGCGAAAAAGCGTGCGGCGTTTTCCCAGAACATCTTGCTCGCGATCTCGCCGCCGAACTCCTTTACCACGATGTCATGCAAATTCGCGACGCCCGTGCAGGGGGAAAGCCAGCGGGGCACCTCGCTGCCGTCGTAATCGCTTCCGAGCGCAAGCAGGTCTTCTCCCGCCACTTCCAGGATATGATCGATGTGGCGCAGCGCATCGTCGCGCGTGGCCTCTTCCCCACGGTCGTTCAGGAAGTCGTTGTAGTAGTTGAACCCGACGATGCCGCCGCGATCGGCGATCTCGCGCAACTGCCAGTCGGCGAGATTGCGCTTGTGCCCGCAGACGGCGCGCGCATTGGAATGTGAGGCCGCGAAGGGCTTTTGCGCGCAGCCGCACACGTCTTTGAACCCGGCGTCGTTCAAATGCGAGACGTCCACCACAATGCCGCGCGCCTCGAGCTCGCGGATGCACGTACGGCCGAACGGCGTCAAGCCATCTTCGGTGACGTTGCCGCTGCCGAGCGCATTCCGCCCGTTCCAGGTGAGCGTCACCATACGAACCCCGTCGTCCGCAATCGCGTCGAGACGTTCGCCCGCATGACCGTCGTCGGCGAGAAACGCCGCACCCTCCACCGTGAGCATGCCGGCGGTTTTTCCCGCGCCAAACGCGCATTCGGCCTCGCCTGAGGTGCGAACGGGTGCAAGCTGCTTTTCGAATTGCGCCGCCTGACCGCGGAAGAAATCGCGAATGCGCAGATAGAACGACCACGCGGCGTCGCCTCGCAGCTCGTCGGGAACGAACACGGCGAAGCACTGGCACCAGTTGAATTGCGCCGTGCGCTCAAGCGAGATGTGCGCGTCATTGGAAAGAAGCGAGCTCATACGCGCATGCGGGATGGAGCTATCGCCCTCCATGTACCCGAACGCAGCGCCTCCCGCCTCGCCGTGAAGCGCCAAACGGTCGAGCGTGTCGCAATGCAAATCGAAAACCCTCATGTCAGCCTTTCTTTTCCTGTCCCACATTCGCACCACCCGAAAGCGGTGGGCGCGCAGAACCCGTCGCAAGTTTCACGCCCTCGTCAAACGCGGGCCTTGCGCCCTCGCAGGAAGCGGGCTTCCCATCCCCGCAGGTCACAGTCTCCACGCCCATGCCGCGCAAGGGCTCCTCGTCCGCAGGCTTCTTCCCGCCCGCCGCGGACACGAGCAGGATCATCGACACCATGAGCACGAAGCCCACCCAGTCGTAAGCTGAAAACGAGGTTCCTAACCATAGCGCGGCGAACACCGTCGCGCTCACCGGCTCCATGGCGCCGAGCAGGCTGCCCGTCACGGGGCCCACGAGCGCGACGCCGTGCAGATACAGCGTGAAAGCCGCGAACGTTCCCAAAACGGCGATGGCGGTAAGGACGAGCCATCCCGTCGCATCGAGGGCGGGCACGACGACGCCACCGCTCCACACGACAGGTCCCGCCCACGCGACTCCCGCGGCAACTCCCCCGATCGCCATGCCAGCACCTGTCGTCAGGAGGGTTCCCCACACGAACATGAGATGCTTCGGGTACATGATGTAAATCGCAACGGTAATGCTGTTGACAAGGCCCCACGCAAGCCCCGCAGCGGGAAGCGCAAGATTCGACGGATCGCCTTGCGTCGCGATAAGGAAGGTTGCGAACAGGGCGAACACAAGCCCCAGCGCCTCTCCTGCGCGTGGAGGCTTCTTCGCGAGCGCGCACGCGGCGAGCATGACCCACACCGTGCCAAGCGATTGCAGCACCGTGGCTGTCCCGGCATTGGTGCAGCCAATCGAGGCGATATAGGAAAACTGGCAGGCGAAAAGCCCAAAGACGCCGAATATGACGAGGCTCCGCAGCGAGGCCCTATCGCGCAGCATCGCAAGAAAGCGCTCGCGACGCGTCGCAAGCAGCAGCACCAAGAACAGCGCACCCGAGCCGAGCATGCGGGCCGCGGTGATGAAGGAGGCGTCAATGTCGTAGTGCGCGAACAGGTACTGCGAGCACGCACCCGAGAAGCCCCAGAGCGCACCGCCCGCGAGCGCACACGCCACGCCAAAGAGGAAGCGCTCCCTATTCCCCTTCCCCACCGCTGAGCTCCTTTAAGAAATCGAGGACCGCACCGAAGAGCGCATCGCCCTCTTCAACCTTGAAATACCTGATGGGAAGCGTAAGCTTGCGCTTCTCCGCAAGGTAGCGGCCACCCGCTCGGCGAATCGGCACCATCTTGTCGCGCGGCACGGCAACCGGATCGACGATGAGCTTTCCGCCCGCGACCGTCACCGTGTTCATATGATGCTCGTTCGCGAACGCCTTCACGCGCGCCTTCGCGAACAAGTTCCTTGCCGCGGCGGGCATGTCCGGCCGCTTGGCGAGCATGTCCTGCTCGATGGCCTCGACGTCCTCCATCGTCGCCGCTGACGCGATCTTTCGGTACCACAGCACGCGCTCGTCGGTATCGGGGACGTACTCTTCCGGCAGGTAGGTGTGGCCCGGCAGGTTCACGGTGATGTCGGAGAGCGCTGGCGGCAGCCCGTCGGCGGCGCCTGCATCGCCTTCGCGCGTGGCGGCAACCGCTTGCTCGAGCATTTGCGCGAACAGGTCGAAGCCGACCGCGCTCATGTTGCCCGACTGCTCGGCACCAAGCATGCTTCCCGCGCCGCGTATCTCCAGGTCGCGCATGGCGATGCGCATGCCGCTACCGAGCTCGGTGTGCTCGTCAAGCGCGGTCAGGCGCGCCTCAGCCTCCTCGGTCAGGCTTACGTTGTCGGGGAACATGAAGTACGCGTACGCCTGCACCGACGAGCGCCCGACACGCCCTTTCAGCTGGTACATCTGAGCCAAGCCGAGACGTTGGGCGTCCTCGATCACAAGCGTGTTCGTATGCGGATTGTCGATGCCGCTCTCGATGATGGTCGTCGCCACGAGCACGTCGAGCTCGCCTGCGCTGAAGTCCTCCATCACGCGCTCGAGCTCTTCGCGCGACATCTGCCCGTGCGCGATTCCGACGCGCGCCTCGCCCGCCGCCGCCTGCACGCGCGCCACAGCATCCTCGATCGAGTGGACGCGATTGCTCACGTAGTACACCTGGCCGCCGCGCGCAAGCTCGCGCCTGATCGCGCCGGAAACGATGTCGGGGTCCCACTCCCCCACATGGACCTCAACCGGCCTGCGATCGCCCGGCGGCGTCAAGATCAGGCTCATATCGCGCACGCCCGACAGGGACATCTGCATGGTGCGCGGAATCGGCGTCGCCGACAGCGTCAGGACGTCGATCGACTCGCGCAGGTTCTTCATCTGCTCCTTGTGGCCCACGCCGAAGCGCTGCTCCTCGTCGATGATCACCAGCCCCAGGTCATAGGGGTTCACATCGCGCGAGAGAAGTCGATGCGTGCCGACGAGCACCGACACGCTGCCGTCGGCGAACCCCGCCAGCGCCCGCGATTGCTCAGCCGGCGTACGAAAGCGCGAGAGCACCTCGACCGTCACGCCGAAGGGCGCGAAGCGGTCGTGGAAGTTCGCGAAATGCTGTTGCGCAAGGATGGTCGTCGGGCAGAGGACCATGACCTGCTTGCCATCCTGTGTCGCCTTGAAGGCCGCACGCAAGGCGACCTCCGTCTTCCCGAAACCGACATCGCCGCAGATGAGGCGGTCCATCGGGCGCGAGCTTTGCATGTCGGCCTTCACATCGGCGATGGCCGCGAGCTGGTCGGGCGTCTCCTCGTAGGGGAACGACTCCTCCATCTCGCGCTGCGCTGCGGTGTCCGGGCCGAAGCTGAAGCCCTGCGTCGCCGCACGGCGCGCGTACACGTCGACCAGATCGAACGCGAGCTTTTTGGTCGCCTTGCGCGCCTTCGCCGTCGCGCGCGACCAATCCGACGTATTCAGCCTGGTGAGGCGCGGGCTTGCCCCCTCGGGACCCACATAGCGAGTCACGCGGTCGAGCTGCTCGACTGGCACGAACAGCTTATCGCCTTCCGCATACTTCAAAAGCAGATAGTCGCGCGCCGTGCCGTCGATCTCGCGCCTCACGAGATCTTCGAAGAAGGCGACGCCGTGGGCAGCGTGGACGACGTAGTCACCCGGCTTATAGGGGAAGGTCACCTCCGTGATGTCGGTCCGCCTGCGCGCGCGGGCCGTCGTCTGGGTGCCCTGGGTGTCGGAGAGCGCCACAATCGCGAGCTTCGCTTTCGGGAAGATCATTCCCAAGGGGACGTCGATGTCGACAACGTTAACGACTGACCTGCGGAGACGGCGCTTCGCCGACCCATCGCCCGAAAGGCCGTCCAACTCTGAGAAGTTCGCGTCGAGCGCCTCCTGAAAGGCGATGCCGTTGTCGACGAGCGCAAGCTCGATGTCATGTCGCGCGCGCGGCTCCGGAGCGCAAAGGGCCACCGTGTTGCCGCTCTCGACGAGATTCACCAGCCGACCGAACAGCTTGTCGGGATACCCGGCGACCTCAACGCGCTTCACGGGAAGCTCGACGTCGATCGTGCCGCCGACGCGCATGATCGACACGTACGTCGCGCGAACGCCCCCGCCAAAGTCGAGCGCGGTCGGCCCAGCGTAGAGCCCCACCACGGGAATCTTCGTCCCCTTCGCGCGCGCCTCTATTTCCTCATACGCATGCGTGGCGTCGTCGAAAAGCGAGCGCGGCTCGATAAGGCACGTCATCGTATCGGGGCCCGCCCATGCGCCGAGCGTCACCGACTTGTCGTAAAGATACGGGAGCAGCGCATCGGCGCCCTCGAAGCGAAGCCCGCCATCGAGCTTCTCGAGCATGTCGCGCAAAACCGCGTTCGATTTCGCGGGAGCTGCGATCTTCTTGTGTGCTCGGGCGATTGCCTCCACTGAACAGGAGTATTCGCGCACCGGGAATATCTCGACGCGCGAGAGCGGGGAGATGGTCTGCCCCGTCGAGGGGACGATGCGCCTGATCTCGTCCACTTCGTCTCCGAAGAAATCGATGCGCACGGGATAGGTGAGGTTGCCCGGAAACACGTCGATCGTGCCCCCATGCACGGCGAAGGTGCCCGGCCCGTCGAGCTCGCCCGTGTTCGCGTAGCCGCGATCCTCAAGTGAGCGGGCCACGTCCTCGAAAGACTCGACGCAGCAGCGCTCGCGCACAGCGCTCGGAAGCGCCGCCTCGCCTTCCCGCGCCGTGTCGGCAAGCTCGACCCCCGCCTCGAACACGAGGGGTGCTGCCACAAGGCTGTCTTTCGGCGGTATCATCCTGATGAGCGCACGGGCGCTCGCGACGACGACGCGTGGCCTGCCGCATGCGAGCGAGAAGGCGGCCTCCATACGGCGGGCGACCTTGCGGGCATCGGGCGTCTTCGGGGAGAAGGGGGTATCGGCGCGCTCGGGGAACAACAGCACGCGGTCTTCCCCCAAATAAGCTGCCATATTGCGAGCGAAGGCAATAGCGGCATCCTCACCTGCGACGACGATGAGCGTCGGGCGCGGCGAACGCGAGAACTGAGCGCTCGCGAGGAAGGGACGCGCAGATGACGCGACACCGAGCGTCGCATCGGTTCCCGCGTCGAGCTTTCCCCAAAAGTCATCCAGCGCGCCCGACTTCTCGAGCACGAACGTCAGCGAATCGATGAGCATGCGCGTCCTTCCAAGCGTCTGCAAGGCGAAACAGCCCGCAGACAACACAAAGAGCCGCATCGCGCACCTTTATGAGGGGAAACGCGAATACGGCTTCAGTTTTGATATTGTTCCCAACAGGGAATTTCCAAGTGCAAGTGTATCACAGCGGGCCTTCGCACCCCAACCGCCCATGCCCGCATCTCCCAAACCATCACGATGATTCAAAAAAGTACACGTTTCGTGCCAGAATTCGGGTTCAAGCGTGCACTCATTCCCTCGAACCCCGAAGAAGCCGCTATACTTTCAGCGGAGAGGAAAGGATGAGCCATGCCCCGTGAGACCGTCGCCGCGAAACGCGAGCGAGCCATCGAAATCGCCCGCCGAATGAATGAGCACTACCCCAAGGCGGAATGCGCTCTACATTACGCTTGCGATCCGTTTCGACTGGTCATCGCCGTGTTGCTTTCCGCGCAAACAACCGATAAAGGCGTGAACAAGGTGACGCCCGCGCTCTGGAAGCGCTACCCCACCCCCGCCGACCTCGCGTCGGCCGACGTCACCGACGTCGAAGAGATCATCCGCGCCATCGGCTTCTATCGCACGAAGGCCGCGAATTGCGTGAAGTGCGCGCAACTGGTGGTCTCAGAGTACGGTGGGGAGGTCCCGCGGGATATCGACGAGCTGCAAAAGCTTCCCGGCGTGGGAAGGAAAACCGCGAACGTCGTGCTCAACGAGGCGTTCGGAATCGTCGAAGGCATCGCCGTCGACACGCACGTCTTTCGAATCGCGCACAAGCTGAAGCTCGTCGGCCTCTCGGCCGACACGCCGGCAAAAACGGAAACCGCTCTGCTCAAGCTTTACCCGCGCGACTTTTGGGGGCCAATCAACCATCAGTGGGTACTTTTCGGGCGCGAAACATGCATCGCGCGGCGGCCCAAGTGCGAGGAGTGCTTCCTTGCCGACGTCTGCCCGAGCTGCGGGAAGAAATAGCGATTGGAGCCGCCCCGCGAGCGAAGGCTCTCCCGCAAGCACCCTACCGAACGTTGCCGTACACGAGGGCAAGCTCCTCGGGCGACGCCCCCTTCACATAGCGCGAGCGCAGGCGCGCCATGCTCACCCACGTCCTCAGACGATTGATCTCCCCATTGGGAAAACGTCGCGCTGACGTGCGTATACGATCCCTCGTCATGCCGATGGGCTCGCCGAGGCGCTTCAGGTTCAAAGCGAATTGGAAGTCCTCCATAAGCGGCACGTCGGGAAACATCCCCGCCTTGAAAAACAGGTCCCTCTCGACGAAAAGGCCCTGGTCGCCGTAGGAGATATGGCGGAACCTCACCCGCAGGTTGGACATCACCTGACACAGCATGAGCACCGGGGTCAGCTCGCTGAAGCGGATACCGAACGTCCCGACGCGCACACGCGATAAAACCTCGCCGATTTCGCGGAAGGCCCCCTCGGGAAGCACGCTGTCGCAATGGAGGAAGAAGAGCACCTCGCCCGCTGCCGCTCGCGCCCCCGTGTTGAGCGCGCCACCGCGCCCGCGTCCCTCCTGATCAATGAGGCGATAAGGAGCACGCACGCGGTCTCGCGTACCGTCGGTGCTGCCGCCGTCGACGAAGATCACCTCGCAGCGACTTCCCGCGAAATCAATGCGGTCGAATTGGTCCTGCAGCGCATCGATGGTGGACGCCTCGTTGAAAACAGGCACGATGACCGAAACACTCGCCGGACCTTGCCCGCCCTCGGCCGCCACCCGCGCACTCATCGGATCGCCGCCTTCGCCCGGTTGAGCACCGTCGTCGAAACTGTCGGCACCTCATCGACCCCCATCAGGGCCGAAAGGACGTGGACCACCCGAACGCTGCCAGCAAGGCCGCCCGAGCACTGGCGACGCGCCCGCTCGAGCTTGCCTGCGCACGAGGCGCAATACACGTACAGCACGGGCTCCTCCACGCCCGCACGGGTGCACTCGCGCGCAACCGACTCCAGCACGCGCTTCGCGGCGGCAAACGAGGCTTCAGGCTGGGAAATCTCGAAGGCGGCTCCGCAACATGCCGAGCATTCCGACACGTATACCGAAGGCTCGAGAAAATACGCCAGGTCGTCAAGCCATTCCCGATGCGCACGGTCGGGGCAGGGAACGAACAGCGCACCGGGAGTCGCAACGCGCGCGCAGTCGATGAGCCCGCGCTCCGTAAGCTCGCGCAGAAAGGCATAGATAGTGACCTGAGAAACTGACCGATCGAGCGCCTCCGCGAACGCCGAGCCGCAATTCGGGCAGAGCGGCACCACTTCGCGTGCGCCCAGACGCACCAGACGCTCCTCGACGCGCAAGAGTTCCGCTCGATATGCCTCAGGGCTTTTCAACTCCGCAAGCGGCAGGCCGCAACAATCGATAGCAAAGCTCACGTCGGGAGAGGGGCGAAGCGCGTCCTTAAGGGCCGCAAGCGTCTTCGGGAAAAACGAAGTGAAGCCGCAACCTGGGAAAACAACAGTCCCCGCGCGTGCGTGGTGCCAGTTCTTGAACACGTAGTTCGTCTTCTCGAAAACGGTCAGCTTCGAGGGAAGCGAAGACAGGCCCATCGTCTACTCTCCCCCTTCCCCATCGTTACTCGAAATCGCATTTTCCAGGCCGAAGCGCCTCTTCAGCACCACAGTCACTCCAACCACCACCGCGCCGACGCCCAAGGCGCACGCAAAGCACCACAAGCCCGACGCACCCCGAGACACACCGGCGCCGGCAAGCACGTACATCGCGGTGCCAGGAATCATGAACAGGAATGAAAACGCCGCATATGTCGCAACCTTCATATCGGTTACTCCATATGCGAAGTTTTGCAGGTTGTACGGGAACAGGGGCACAAGCCGCGTAATCGCAAGCAGGACCACGGCATTCACTCCCGTCTCCTCGAAAAGCCATCGCCTAAGATGGGCGTCGCGAAGGGCGCGCGGCCGCACCGCATCGCGCAGGAAGAATCGGCCGACGAGAAACGACAGCACCGCACCCACCGTCGTCGCCGCAACACACGCGATCGTCCCTAAAACGGGACCAAAGAGCGCCCCCGCCGCCAACGCGAACACCATGCCCGGCAGTACGAGCACCGTGCAGCCCACCACCGTGCACAGAAAGTACACCGCAAGGGAGAGCGCAAGGTTCTCCTGCACGAGCTTTTCCAGATTCGCCCACGGCCCAAACGAGGCAAGACCCGCTTCCCCACCGAGGAGAGCGCTTGCGACTACGACAAGAAGGGTCAAACAGGCGAAAACCGCCGGTTTGACCCATTTCGGAAAGGACGATGGCGAACCCTGCAGGCTCCCTTGAGAAGCGTCGAGGCTCAGCATTTGCCCTCCTGAGCACCCGCCGTGTCGTCCGCGCACGTCATATCGAGCACGTCCGCATCCTGCGAAACGTCCGTCGCCGCGCCTGCCCCCTCCTTGCCGCGTGATGCATGCTCGCGGTAGAGCTGCCGCGCCAAAACAGCGAGCGCCGCAAGCGCAAAGAGAATGAACAGGGCTGTGACCAGCATCTTTACACCACCAGTGAGCATACCGCCCACATAGGAGTACACAATCGTCGCCGGAAGCTGCCCAATGCCCGTCGCAATCATGAAGCCCTTGAAAGGCATCGAGGTCAAGCCTGCGAAGTAGCTCACGAAGTCGAACGAGACGAACGGGAGCAGACGCGCGATGAGCACGCTTTGGTCTCCATGCCGCTCGAAAAACCGCTCGATGGTCGCAAGCCCCGTTTTCGAGCACAGCTTCTCGACCGCTTCACGCCCAAGCGACCGTGCAATCCAAAAGCAGACCGCCGCGCCCGCCATGGCGCTCGTCCACGACAGAATCGCACCCTGCCACCAGCCGAACAGGTTCGCGTTCGCGAACGTCAGGATGAAAGCAGGCAGGGGTGCCGCAACCGACTGAAAGATCATCAGGGCAAACGACACCACGGCAGCCCATGCGCCATACGAGGCCATGAAATCGCGCATTTCCGCGAAGTCACCGGTCGAGAAACGGCGACACAGATCGTTCACGAATGAGTTCACGCTCGGAACAGCAAAATACGCCACAGCGGCCGCCACGACGACGACCGCGATGGCGATTCGCGATACCCAAGCGATGCGCTTGGAAGCCATACATTCCTACCTGGGAAAACTAGGCTTCGGTTGCGCCGGTCCAAGCCTTCATGCCGCCCTCGAGGGTGAACACGTTGTCCATGTTCGCGCCGATGACGGAAAGCACGTTGGTGCCGGCCTGGGCATAGCTCTTACCGGAGTAGCAGATGAGCACAAGCTTCTTGTCCGCGCCGTTCTCGGAACCAGTAGCGTCCTTAAGGGCCGCCTTCACCGTATCGACGCCGTTCTGGAAGTCGCCGCCCTTGCAAGCGTCCATGTCAGCCGCGATAGCGCCCTTGATGTGGCCCGCCTTGTAGTCATCGGCCTTGCGCAGGTCGATGAACACGTAATCGGAGGAGTCGAGGTTAGCCTCGGCATCTGCCGGGGTGATGTAGTTCATGGCGACGTCGGACTCGGGAGCCTTGACCTCGTCGGTGGCCTCAGCCTTCTGCTCGGTGGCGGCAGAATCGGACTTCTTCTCGGCGTTGTCGGAATTGCCCGAGCAACCAGCGAGGACGCCGCCCGCGAGGGCGAGAGTGCATACGACAGCGAAAACCTTCTTCATCATGGTGAAGCATCTCCTTATATTGATTTGTACGAGATTGTCAGCCTTCAAGACGACGCAGAATCGCCATGACCTAAAGCCCACCCTTGATCTGGGCACCGCGCGCAAGGCAGAAAGGCGCGAATAACTTACCCGATAATACCCGTTGCAGAATGGGCATTCGGTTGGTGAGGCCGTGGAAAATGATATCATGCGGCATTCAAATAACGCAAACGCAGCCTGCGCTATTCGGAAGCAAGCGGCCTCTTTTTCAGGTAAAAGCCGCGGCGATGCAACTCGGCGACGAGCGTTTCCACCAAAAGGGGGAGCGCCGAGCGCACAGGCTCGGTCAAATCCATCGCATACTCGGAAGGAGACATGTTGGCAACCTGCATCCCCAGGCAATAGCCCTCGGCCTCATACCCAAGAAGCGACGCGGCGTCGAAAAGGTCGACGAGCTTCAAATCGTGCAGCGAGGCCATCGCGCCTGTATGCCTGGCCATGGCGTCGGGCGAGAAACGGTACACCGTGCCCGGGGCATCGCCTGTGCCATCAACCGCATCGACCGTGATGATCACGTCGTAGCTGTCCACGTAGGGAAGCATGTCCAGACTCATGCAACCGACATCGAAAAGTCGCACATTACTAGGAACCTCATAATCGCGCAGCACGGTATCGTAGACAGCAGGCCCCACACCCTCGTCGAGCATGAGCCGGTTTCCCACGCAGAAAACGGCGGCTTTCCTCTCCCCCATGCGCTTAAGCCCCCAATCCCGGACGGATGACGAAGTTGTAGTAAGTGGCTGCGGCAATCATCACGCAGCCCACGATGACGGAGACGACAGCCCATATGCGCTGACGGGAGAGGTACTTCGCGCGCGAGACACCGTGCTCGGCAGCACGATGCGCCGCAAACGGCTGGCTCACGATGGAGAAGGCCACCATCGCCGCGGTCAGAAGCACGAACACGATCACCGCGAACACGATGGAGAGCACGCTTGGGGTCGCAAAAGCCGCGTAGAAGGTGTTATCGGCAAAAAGCCAGATCGGGTAGAACAGGATAGACGCCCACATGCCATGCGCCGGCCCCCAGATAGGCGGCAAGAAAAGCGCGCCAATGTTCACGCGCGGAACGCCCTTCAGGAACTTCTCTTCGCGGGCAATTTCCTCATCAGTGAGCTCACGTGCCATGACGACGCGCACCTCTCTCTACTCCGTCGGTTTCGAAACAATGGGATTGCGATGTGCAGCATATGCCTCGATGCGCGCGCTGCAAATAGTGCGCGCATCGCCTGCAAGCTGCGAAGATAAAAGGAGCCCGCTTTTGACGGCGGGCTCCTTCACGACGCAAACGCCTAGTGCTTCTCGGACTCGCCGAGGTCGTCCTCGCCCACGATGGTGTGGGTATCGGGGTCGTACACCAGTCCGCCATGCTCTTTCCAGAGGAACATGAGCTTGGTCGGAGCAATGCCTTCGATGTTCGCCAGGTAAACATGGATGAACATGAAGATGATGAAGATGTACATCATGAAGTAGTGAATGATGCGCATCGACATAAGACCGCCAACGAGGTTCGTGCCGGCAGCGAAGAACGGCAGGTTCATCGTCGGCACCCACAGGCACATGCCGGTGTAGAACATCACGATGATGAGCACCGGAATGAACAGGTAGGAAATCTTCTGAGGAACGCCGAGCTTTGCTCCCAGCGGATGGTCCTTCTTCAGGAACAGGTAGTACTTGATCCAGATAAGGCCCTGATGACGGTTATCCTTCTGCGGCAACCAGGTCTTGTAGTCGGTGACCTGCTTGCGCGTGCCGCCCGTCGGCGCCGTCTTCACGAAGAACGCGGCGATGATGCGGAACACGCAGTTCAGGAAAATCACGAATCCGAAGAACACGTGCATGCCGCGCGCCAGGCTCTCGAAATAAGGCCAGAACGGGAAATGGATGCAGAAACCGGTGACGATCAGGACAATCATCGCGATAAGGTTGATCCAGTGGGTGATGACGAAAACGAGAGGATGCGCCTCACGGTAGTGTGCAAGATGTGCCATCCTACTTCACCCCCCAAGGGCTCGTAACGGTTTCAAAATGCTTGCCCGTGGCAGGCTCGGTCACATGCACGGCGCAAGCGGTGCAGGGATCGAAGCTGTGAACGGTGCGCAGCGCGTTGATCGGCTTTTTGATGTCGCCGACCGGCACGCCGATGAGTGCCTGCTCGAGCGGGCCGTACTCGCCCTTCTCGTTGTGAGGAGCGAGGTTCCACGTGGACGGAATGATGATCTGGTAGCCCTGAATGCGGCCGTTTTCAACCTTCTCAGCATGGTAGAGTGCGCCACGAGGTGCCTCCCAGAGACCCTCGCCCTCGCCGGAGATGCGTGCGGGCTCGCGGAAGTACTCGCTATCGCCGCTCTTCACGGCCTCGATGAGCTCGTCGACCCATTCCTTCATGAGGCTTGCGATGTAGAGCGTCTCGACCTGGCGGATGCCGGTGCGGCCGAGCGTGGAGCCGAGCGCGTTCAGGTTGCCCGGCGCGCCGAGCGCCTCGAGCACCGCGTCGACATGCTTCACGATGAAGGGCACGTTGCGCTTGTAGGCAACGAGGATACGGGAAAGCGAGCCCGCCTCCATCGGCTTGCCGTCGTAACCCGGGCACTTGACCCAGGAGTAGCGATCGTTGACCGTGTCCGAACCGTCCTTGTAGTACTCGGTGTACTCGGGCTCGGTGGTATAGTCGGGAGACTGACGGGTTGCATCGCCCTTGTACCAGGAATGGCCCACGTACTCGGCGATCTTCGAGGTGTCGACGTCCTCGAGCTTGAGGCCGTCCTGCAGGACGCCTGCCGGCATGTAGCGCTCGTTCAAGAGCATGCTCTTGTTCTCGAACACGCCCCAAGCGATGTAGCGGCCGCAGCCCTTGCCCCAGTTGAGAGCGTCGGTGTAGTACGGCGCGAGGGCGAGCACGTCAGGAAGCATGGTCGCTTCGACCCAGTTGTACACCTCGTCGACGAGGTACTTCAGGTCATCGAGCTTGCTCGAGGTGGGAACAAACGCGGTGCCGCCAGGAACGATGGTCATGACGTGGGGCATCTTGCCGCCGAGCAGAGCCGCGATCTCGGAAGCCTTCGCCTGCATCTTGAGCGCCTCAAGATAGTGCGCAGTGAGGATGAGGTCGAGTTCTGCGGGAAGCTTGTATCCCGTGCCGTCCTCGGCGTCGAACCAGTTGCCCGAGAAGATGGACAGCTGGCCGTTGTCGGCGAACTTGGAGAGGCGCTCCTTCAAGGCGTACATGTCGCTTGCGGTGGCGCAACCCTGGGCAGCTGCCAGGTCGTACGCGTCGCCGACGTTCGCCTTCAAGGCGTTCAGCGGGTTCACGTAGTCAAGGCCGGCCAGGTTGTAGAACCACAGGATGTGGCTGTGCAGGAACTGGGCGCCCTCGATCAGGTTTCGGATGATGCGCGCGTTGTTGGAAATCTCGATGCCATAAGCCTTCTCAGCGGCGATCGAGGAGGCGTGGGCATGGGAAACCGGGCAAACGCCGCAGATGCGCTCGACAATCTGAGCCGCATCCTCGGGGGTGCGGTCCTTCACGACGAGCTCCATGCCGCGGAAGCAGCCGCCCGAGACCCACGCATCGGAGACCTTGCCGTTCTCGACTTCCATCTCGACGCGGAGATGGCCTTCGATACGGGTAATCGGGTCAATGATAGAACGGGTCATTTACTCCTGACCTCCTTCCGTATCATTTTTCTTCAGGTCGGGACGAACGCCGATGGTGTCGTAGAGGCGCTCTTTCTGGGTAAGGTTGCCAGAATTCTCCTTGCAAGCCTGCGCCTTTTCCTCGTCGGTAAGGTCGTAGGTGCCGATGGAGTTCTCGGGGTGATCCTTATCCCACTTGCGGATGGTCTCGAAGTCCGCGCCGCCGTCCATACGTCCGGTGGCCTTCATGCCGAAGCCGTGCACCACGAGCGCTGCAGCAAGGATGCCGGTAACGCCCACGGCGATGGTGGTGGGCTGCACATCCCAGTCGCCGATGTGCAGGCTGCGATGACGCTTCAGGAACGGGGTGTTGACCTCGACCCAGTTCTGACCCGGGTCGTTGGGGTTGGCCTCGCAGCATCCGATGCAAGGCGTGCCGGCCTGCACGCA
>NZ_DBFSAP010000007.1:0-43769 GCF_048412355.1 Ellagibacter sp. | reverse complement strand
CAGCCAAGAGAGCCTAAGAGCCTTCTTGCGGACAGGGACGATAAACAAGCCCAGCAGCCAAACGACCGTCCAAACGCCCGCGCACCCCAATAAGAAGGGCGCCCAATACTTCGGAACATAGGTTGCTGGATATACATTGGGAACAAGGACATGCACTAGATACGCAAGGAAGATGCCCGCAAAAGGTATGAGCATCTTCGCCGCTTCCGTCGAACGCGCCCGGAGAACCACCCTTCGCTCGGGGGGAACATCAGAATCGCGCATCATGAGGCTCTCGATTGAAGCCGTATCCTTTTGGTTTGAGCTGTCGGCTTCAGTTGAGGCAGAAAATCTCGCCATTGAACCTTCTCCTACTCAAACCTAAGAGCGTTGAGGATCTCGTGGCGCTTCGCGATGAACTCGCTGGATATGCGATCGCGGGGATGCGGCAAGTCAACGGGAATCTCGGCCACTTTCGTACCGGGACGAGGAGAGAGAACCACAACCCTGTCGGCAAGGTACACCGCCTCTTCAATGTCGTGGGTCACGAGCAAGACAATTGGCTTGAATTTCACGCACATAGCCAAGATCTCATCCTGAATAACGGCACGCGTGAAAGCATCAAGAGCCGAAAGAGGCTCATCGAGCAGCAGCACGTCAGGATCCATCACCAGCGTCTGGGCGATTGCCACGCGAGCGGCCATGCCGCCCGAGATCTGATGCGGGTATGACTTCTCGAAGCCGGCAAGGCCCATGAGGTCGATCATCTCCTGCACGCGATGCCGGTTTTCCTTGTACGTGCCGTTTGCCTTCAACCCGAAGGCGACGTTTTTCTCAACCGTCAGCCATGGGTAGAGGTTAGCCTGCTGAAAGACGAATCCGCGATTCGGGTCGGGGCCCGTGATAGGGCTGCCATTGTAGGTGAGCTCGCCTGACTGAGGTGTATCCAGGCCGGCCACCAAGCGCAAGAAAGTTGACTTTCCGCAACCGGAAGGGCCGATCAAGGCAACAACCTCGCCCTGTTTCGCCTCGAGATCGAAGTCACTCAAAGCAACCAATTCGGTTCCGTCGTCTGCTTTAAACGCGCGCTTGATTCCTTGAGCGATAAGATGATGATTGGGCGCTACCATTGGATGGCCCCCTTCGACCATTTCATGAGGTGTTTCTGACACTTGAACAAGATGGTCAGCAACACGAAAGCCATCAATATGAAAATGATTATGGTGCTGAAGATGAGATCGAACTCATTCCAACCCTGCGCGTAGTTAATGACCCATCCGAGCCCAGCCTGCACACCGAGCGTCTCGGCACCGACAAGCGACGTCATGGAAAAGCAAAGGCCCATGAACATCCCCGTGAAGATGTTGGGAAGGACCGCAGGGTAGATCACGTGAAGAATGATATGGAGCGGCGAGGCTCCCATGATCTGGGCGCGCTCTATGTATACCTTTCGCACGCCGCGAATGCCGCCCGACAGATTCACCGACAGCGGGAACCACGTGGTGAGCGCCACCAAGAACACCGAAGCGATGTGGCTTGAAGGCGCCAAAACCATGGCAATGGCCATCCAGGCCGTGGAAGGCACGGGACCTATTACCTTGATGATGGGCTGCAGCCAGTAATTGAAGAAGCGGCTGTAGCCCATGAGAGTTCCGTAAATCATTCCGGCAACGAAACCGCACGCTACGCCTTCAAGAAGAAGCGTGAACGAAGCCGAGAAATTCTTCCAAACCTTTGCGCCGTCTTCGAACACCGCTGCGATAATTGCATCGGGGCTCGGCATGACCGGCAAGAGCAGGTTTCCCGTTTTCGCCGTTTGGTAGGTGTAAAGCGACAACAGGGCAACTAGCGCAATGAGCAACCCCCAATATCGAACAACCCTCCTACGAATACCGGGAAACCAAACCGACAAGACGGAAAGCGCAAGATACGCGGCAAACAAGATGCGAAGAAATATCGGGTAATAGCGCTCCACATAACCTTCAGGATAAACCGTGGGCACAAGAGCATCGAAGCCTATCGCAACGGCGATGGCGGCAAGTGCGGCGAGAAGCTTCAGAGCGTCCTTCGCCTCGATGAAGTTAACCTTCCCGAAGATTGATTCTGTCGACATCATGTTTCCCAATTCACAACCGTCTCAGCAACACATGCGGGCTTTTAGAGCATCCAACCCGTTGACGGCCCCTCGAGAACCTTCCAGTCAGAGGCGGCAAACATCTTGCGCAGCTGCTTGATGTTGCCGCCGCGTCCGCCGTGCTCGGTGCGCTCGACGGTGTCGCGCGGGTTCGTGCCAACTTCCGCCCATGCCAGGTTGGCGCCTGCAGCAGCAGTCATCACCGTGTTTGCCGAGCAGTTCAAGCGCAGATCGCGGCCTGTCGCAAGGCGATAGACGGCAACCATGTTTGCGTTGACGATGTCGGTGAGCATGCCGCGGTCCTCCAGCAGGGTGCCGGGGACGGTGATGCGTTTGCCCACGCCAGCGGAAACCGGGTTGGTTGAGATGCAGCGCATCGTCGCCTCGGTAAGCTCCTCGGGCGTGTTCTCGGGACCGACCGGCTCGACGCACGTAGAGAGGGAAAGGCCTGCTTCGCGCATGTTGGCAAACGTCTGCATGCGATTCTCAACAGGGATGTCGGTGTCGATGCCCTCGCGCATGCGAACGGCATGGTAGGCGCCGTTCGCGCCCGCAGCCTTGAGCTCCTTGCACTGGGCAAGGTCCATGTCGGAAGTGTTGACGAGCAACGGCATGTCAGCCGGAATGACCTCGCGCACCGATCCCACCATGTCAACAAGCTTGTTGAAGCTGTAGCTTGCGGTGGTCAGCATGAGCAAAAGGTTCGCGCCCTCTTCCATATAGATCTTCGCGTACTCCAGCACGTCTTCTTTCGGGAGCTCATACTTGCCCTTGCGCACCGTGTTGCACGAGGCGAAGGAGCAGAACTTGCAGTTCATGGGACAGATGGTGCTGTTGAGGCCGATCTGCGCATGGATCTCGGCGGTCCCATTCGCTGCCTGCATGGACAGCTCCTGCCCTGCCCAGCGGATATACGCCGCTTCTTTGCTGCTGGCCTCAACGCGATAAAGGGCGAGCGTCTCCTCTTCGGTAAGCCCGTTGCCCTGAAGGCCCTTCTCGACGATGTCGTAAATGTGTTGGTCAAAAACCTGCATGTCTATGCTCCTTTTGAATTTGGTCTGAAAACGCACGATGCAATTGCGTTAAGCAATTGTATGTCATGATTCATTACTGGACAAGGTCTATTATAAAATCCAAGCGCATTCGCTCCCGAATGGCGCGGCAAGCGGAAGGGGGGCTGGTCTCCGTCGAGGTGGCGCGAGCGCAGCCTTACCCTATTCCCACACGCGTCCCTCCTAGCGGTCAGACAGCGTCGCCTTGTGCGGTAACGCCCCGGGGAAGGCCTCGGCCAGAGGCTGCATCCCCTCGATCGCATCAAGATCAAAGCACCCTGTGAATAGCCCCTTGCCGAGAGAGGCGACGTGATCGGGCATGCGAACCCTCGTCAGACGACGGCAGCTCCTGAACGCCTCGTCTCCTATCCGGTCCATCGAACGAGAGAGCGTCACCTCTTCCAACGCGGAGCATCCTGCGAAAGCTCCCCTGCCCAGTTCCTTGACGCCGGAGAGGAAGGACACTTCAGTTAAACGGCCACAGCCGCAGAAGGCGTCGCTCTCGACAGTGCCCACGCGCATGCCGCCCAAAACCGAGCGAAGGGAATCGCATTGGGCGAAGGCAGACGCGCCAATGCGAAATAGCCAATCCGGCAGCACGACCCGCTCAAGGGAGACGCAGCCGCAGAACGCCCCCTGCCCCAATTCGAACAGCGCCGGGGGGAGCACGATTTCGCGCAGGGAAGAGCACTGCGCGAAGGCTTTGCCCCCTATCGACTCCAAGCTCTCGGGCAACGTGATGGTCTCTATTTCGCCATGCCCCATGAATGCACTGGGAAGAATCTGAGTCGTTCCCTCGGGGACCGTGACGTGCTGGCGGTCATTTGAGCAATAGCGCTCGAGAATGAGAGAGAAGCGAGCGCCGCTGCCTGCGCCGCAGGACGAACGGGTTGCGGCGGCTTCCCTGTCGTTGAATGGATTCAAGGCATCTCCTAAACGTAGAGCCTGCAAGCGAAGAAGACAATACGGTCAATATGGCCAACAGCAAGGCTCTCAAGCAATAGGCGAACCAGTTTCGATCCGCGAAAGCAGCAAACAGCCCCGACCGAGTGGTAAAGCGAGACTCGGTCGAGGCTGTCCACTTGTGTTTCAGACAGTGGCTAGTGTATGACATTGTCCAATAGTTGTAAAGACCTTTTATTTATTTCTCGAAGAACCGCAGCCCTTTCCTCTCTTTCCGTGCTGGGGCCAAACTTTCCATACTCACCGCAACGCTAACCGCAAACTTGCAGACTAGACGCAACGGTTGCGGTCAGTTCGCATGCGGGGCGGGGCGCAAGCCCCCGGCAAACACGAGGGCCCTTCGGCCCGAGCGTTTGCCGCCGTACACAAGAAGGCCCTTTCCCGCTATGGTGCTTAGTCGCCAAACCTTGCCGTCCATAACAGATCGGAAAGAGCCATGGACAAACATTACAGCCAACTGACGCTGAGGGAAAGGAAGGAGATCAAGGCGGGCCTGGACCGCGGCGACCCGTTCAGGGGGATCGCGAGCCTGATCGGCCGCCAGCCGTCGACCGTCTCCCGCGAGGTGCGCGAGAACAGGCACCTGCGCGCCTACAAGGCGCGCAGGTCGGCATGCCGCGGCAGGAACTGGTGCAAGCGCGTCGGGGTCTGCGCCGAGTGCGTGCGCGAGGGCGCATACTGCGCCGGGTGCGACGCGCGCGACTGCCGGGACGAGTGCCCCGCCTACGCCGACCAGGTCGCCTGCGACGTGCTCGTCGGGGCCCCTTGGGTCTGCAACGGCTGCCGCAAGAACCGCTACGGCTGCAACCGCCCCAATCGCTACGTCTACGACGCCGAGGTGGCCCAGAAGGCCTCCGACGAGCGCCGAAGCGACTCCCGCAAGGGCATCGACATGCCCAGGGAGAAGGCGGAGGTCGCCCTCGCGCACATCAAGGACGGCCTGTCGCGGGGGCTGTCGCCCTACGAGATATCCGTGCTCTACGAGGACGCCGTGGGCGTTCACCGCTCCACGATATGCCGCTGGGTGGACGCAGGCTACGGCGGGCTGACCAACCTAGAGCTCGAGCGCAAGGTCGGCTTCAAGCCGCGCGACAGGAAGGCCCCGCGCAAGCCGACCCCGCACTCCCCCAAGCGCAGCCACGGCGAGTTCGAGAAGCTTCCGGGCGAGCGCAAGGGCGCCCGCACCGAGCTCGACAGCGTCGTCGGGAGGGCCGTCGACGCGCAGGCGGTCCTCACGCTCTACAACCTGCCCTGCCACGTGCAGCTCGCGCTGCTGGTGAGGGCGCACGACTGCGGCAGCGTGAAGAGGGCGATCGCGGACGTCAGGTCGGTCATGCCCGGGCGGATGTTCGAGAGGTGGATGCGCACCGCCCTCACCGACAACGGCGACGAGTTCGCCGACGAGGACGGGATCGGGAAGCTGCTCGGCGAGCGCGCCGAGGGCGGCGAGCTCAAGGTCCGCCTGTACTACTGCGACCCGCGCCAGTCCCAGCAGAAGGGCGGCTGCGAGAAGAACCACACGGAGGTCCGCCAGCTCCTGGAGAAGGGCATGTTCGCCTTCGACGAGCTCGTCCCGGCCGACATGGCCGTGCTCATGAGCCACGTCAACTCCAACCCCCGCGAGTCCCTCGGCGGGAAATCGCCCATCCAGATGCTGCGCTTCGTCTACGGCGACGGGGACGCCGGCGCGCTCCTCGACGCGCTCGGCATACGCGAGGTCCCGCGCGACGAGCTGACGCTCAGGCCGGAGATCCTCGACGTCGAGCGCGCCAGGCGCGGCGAGCCGCCGCTGACCCGGCTGAAGTAGCGGCGGGGACATAGAAGGGCGTTGCGCCTTGTCCGAAAGCCCCCGGGAGGGGGCTGGCGCGAGCGCGCCCTCGAACAGACCGCAACACCCCGGAAACCGGCCCGAGCCCGCGCCCGGCAGCAGAATCGGGCAGGGTTCAGCCCCGAGCCGTTGCGCCTACCTCGGGAAACACAGTCTCTCCACGCCCGTTGCGGTTACTTTGGAAAGTTACCTTCCGTGCTGGGGCTGGTTGTAGAGCGTTTGGCACTTCAGGATACGAAAGATCTTCGTTTTCGGCTGCGCGAGCCACCGGCGGCATCCCGATTTGTTTTTCGCAATACAAAGCAAGCGATTAATAGTCGTTAGCTTCCGATGTTAATTATTAACGCCGCAAAATATCCGGTCGATGCGCCGCAGCGCAGGCCCGCAATGCCTCGCGCCCGCCCTGGGATACAGTTCGGAAGCGCGCTTCATGCCCGTCTTCAGCTGATTGGCCACCTCGTCCAGAACGGCGCACGCACGTCTCCTTGGCACTCCCCACCTTACCGACTCCTCGACAAGGTCGTTTCGCCCAAGACGGTCTATGCGAATCAGGCCGTTGACGCGCATGCCCATATACGGCGTTTCGGGCGTAATCTCCAAAGCGGGAACAACGTCATACATAGGCGCCAGCGTAATCGTCTGACGATCGGGATGAAGCAACGCGTAGTTTTTTGCGTGGGCATCGGTATTGCCCAAAGCAACATTTACGGCCATCTGGCGAAGCAGCTGTTCGATTTCCCCCATAGGGTCAACGGAGTACATACGCAAGAGCTTGGCTATCCCCAAAAACGACGGGTCGCTTTTCTTCAGGGAGGAAACCGCGGCATACTTTCCCGATGGCGCCAGGCCAAGCGCCTGAGCGCAATCCTCCTGATGCAGGCGGACGACCCTGCCGTCAACCATTGCCCGGTCGAAGCGCTTTACCACCAGCGTCTGGGGCGCATCCTCGTTTTCGAGGAGGGCAACCTCAGAAGTGGCCGTCGCATACGCGGCGGCGCGCATCGCCCACGCCTCGCCCTCTATCATTCCCGGGAACTTATCCGGCTGCGGCTTCAGAATATGCGTCGAAATGGCCCCGTTCAGCGGAATGCCCACATGTTCCAACCGCACAAAACCGCTCTCGAGAGGGGGAGCGTCTTGCGCCGACACGCAGATCTTCTCTTGGAAACCGCCGAGAGAAACCCTCAGCGTTTTCGCGCTGTCGTAAGGATGGCCTGGAAGCGCCCCAAGTCGCTTGGCCAGGTCGACTTCGCCAATCTCTTCGAAACAGTCATCGGCAACCGCCGCACGATTTCGGTCCGGAGGCTCGACCGCAACGGCTCCGGCGCACTCCCACCCCACCTCTTCCAAAAGCGATAGATAGTCGTCGGCATCCACACCGAAGAACCGGGATATCTCTTCGGCGCGCGCATCCTCGGGCAACAGGCCGGCAAACCAATTCCTCGTTACATCCGAAGGGAACGGATTCGATGACACGGGAAGCGCGGTGGACAGAAGCGGAGAATCGGGATGGGCTGACGAAAGCGACTCTGCGAACCTAAAGCGCGCACCGTTTTTGAAGGGCTCCAAAAAACCAACCACTTCGCCATGAAGGCGCACAACGAGATTCTCAGATTTCATGTTTTGCCCCTTGCGACGGAACGGTCACGGAAACTTCGGCGTTTTTCGGAACGACCACAAGGCGAAGGCCCAACAACTGCAACGCGAGTTCAAGCGTTTTCGTAGAAACGCTCTTTCCGTTTTCGAGCGCGGAAAGCGTCGCATGGGAAACGCCAACCATTTCGGCAAATTCATCTTGGGTATAGCCGCGTTCACGGCGCCTCTTCTTCAGAAACGTCCCCACCTGTTTGACGGTGTAAGCGTTTGTCCAAGTCACGAAAACCAACTCCTCCGCTCAGTTTGTCAAACATATTAGACATTGTCAAACAGAATTGCAATATCAAATATCATTGATAATCTATTATTGCGGCGAAATATCAAGAATTTTTGCAAATTGCGAATATTCGGGCCAACTTTGGCGGAGCTAAAACGAGTTCTAGCAATTAAGGAAGCAGGTGCTCTTTGAGACGGCCTCAGCTGCGGTAATGCGCTTCAGCTTGCAGCAAATGGCGAACCACCCTTTCTGGTTCGGGCCATTTGCTCTCCGCCTGGTTGACCCTGTACAGGTAAACGTAGAAGTTCACCATGAGGATTCTTGCCCCCTGGGGCTTCACATTTGAGCGGGAAACAAAAAAGCAGGTCAGAAGATTTGTCTTCTGACCTGCTGTAATAGCTGGTCGGGTTGACAGGATTTGAACCTGCGACCCCTTGACCCCCAGTCAAGTGCGCTACCAAACTGCGCCACAACCCGATTCATTTGTTTGCCGTCCGCTTAAGACAGCTCGTTTATAATACCGTTACCCTTAACTGGTTTCAAGCCCCAATTTCAAGAATTCTAGGGCTTTATCGAGAATTCTGTCGGCAAGCTCGCGTTTTCCAAGCTCAGGAAGATGCTGCTCCCCCGAAGCAGACACAAAAGTCACCTCGTCCGAGTCGGCACCAAAACCTTGACCGCGAGAAACGTCGTTTGCCACGATAAAATCGGCCTTCTTGCGAGAAAGCTTGCTGAGAGCATTGCCGATGACGTCGTTCGTTTCGGCGGCGAAACCCACGACCACCTGGCCTTCGCGCTTCGCGGCCCCGCACGAGGCGAGGATATCGGGATTCTCGACAAGCTCGATATGCGCGAGCGCCTCGTCGTCGGCGCCCTTCTTGAGCTTACGGTCGGATACCGTGCGCGGACGGAAATCGGACACCGCCGCGGAGAAAACGGCGATATCGGCAGACGAAAACGCCTCGTCAACGGCAGTTTTCATCTCGAAGGCCGTGCCCACGCGCACCATCTTCGCACCAGGAACGTCCACAAGGGAAACAGGTCCCGTGACAAGCGTGACCTCGGCGCCGCGCTCAACGGCAGCCTCGGCGATCGCAAAGCCCATCTTGCCCGTCGAGGGGTTAGAGATGAAGCGCACGGAATCGATCGGCTCGACGGTGGGCCCCGCTGTCACAACGACGCGCTTTCCCACCAGGTCTTTCTCGCGTCCGAGCACTTCGAGGACATACGATACGATGTCCGCAGGGTCGGCGAGGCGACCTCGCCCCACGTCTCCGCAGGCCAGATATCCTTCTCCAGGCTCGATAAAACGCACCCCGCGCGAGGCGAGAAGCTGCATGTTGCGCTGCGTCGCCGCGGCCTCGTACATATGGACATTCATCGCGGGCGCCACCGCGATCGGCGCCGTGCAGGCGAGCGCGGTCGTCGAGAGCAGGTCATCGGCGATGCCCGCGGCCATCTTCGCCAAAACATTCGCCGTGCAGGGCGCGATGAGGAACAGGTCGCACTCCTCGGCAAGCGACACGTGATGAATCGGGTCGCCCGGACCGTCGCCGAACGTGTCGACGGCGACAGGTTCGTGCGTCAGGGCGCGGAACGTGGTCGGCCCGACGAACTCGCAGGCGTTTTTCGTCATGACGACTTTCACGCGCACGCCCGCCTTCTGCAAGCCGCGAAGGATCTCGCAGGATTTATAGGCAGCGATGCATCCAGTGACGCCGAGAAGCACCAACAGCCCGCTCGATGCCCTCCCGTCCGCATTCTGTATCTTCGCCAAATCGGTTTCGCCCATGACGTCATTTCCCTTCCCCAAGATACGGCTTCAAGACATCGCAGAGAGCGCGCACGTGCGCGCGGCTTCGGTTCAAGCACGGGACGTACACGAAGCGGGAGTCATCCACAGGATGCCCCGCCGCCCGCAAGTTGTCGCGGTAGAGCTCCCCGAATTCGATTTCCACGTCGAAGCGTGTCTCCAGGCAATCGACGGAGAAGCCAGGGCAGACGACGAAGGTGCGCCCATCGTCGACCTCGGCCAGGCGAGCGAGCGTGTCTTTCGTGAAAGGAGACAGCCACGTGCGCGCGTTGTCGAAGCGGCAATGGTAGCTTATCGTCCATGTCTTCCTGTCAAGACCCAGCTCATCGGCGACATGCAGGCTCGTAGACCCCGTTTGAAGCTCATAGGTGTCCCCATCTTCGATATCGACAAGCGGGATAGAATGGAACGAGAACACAAGGCGGTCGCCCGGCTGCTGGCCGAACCCGGCATGCTCGATAGAGGCAGCGAGCGCGCGGATATAGCTCGGGTGCTCGGCATATCCCCCCACAACCGTCGTCGGGTCTTTGAAGCGAGCCTGCCGCACGGCGCGAGCGACCCCGTCTTCCACGGAAAGCGTCGTGCTGTGGGCGGTTTGAGGGTACATCGGCAACACGACGATACGGTCGCATTCGAGCTCGCGAAACTCGCGGATCGCCTTTTTGATGGGCGGCTCGCCGTAGCTCATCGCGATGCGGACGGGGGCGTCGAATCCCTCGCTTTCAAGGCGCGCCCCGAGCGCTGCCGCGAGCGCCTTGTGCGTTACAAGCAGCGGCGAACCCTCTGGGGTCCAGATCTTTCGGTACTTCTCGGCCGACGCGACGCTTCGCTTCGGCAAGACGGCCAAATGGAGGATGAACCACCAGATGAAACGGTTCATGGGAGCGATGTGCTTGTCCATGAGAAATTGCCCCAGGTAGCGCTTGACGGCCTTCGGCTCAGGCGCCGACGGCGTCCCGGTGTTCACGAGGAGTACGCCCACTTTCTCTCTGCCATGCAACGCCATACCGCATCACTCCTATTCGGGTAGCTCGCCTTCGACCGAAGGGCGAGGCGCATCTGTCAAAAGGGCGGCAACTTCCCGTCCGGCGTCGGTCATGCCGAGACTTCGGTCGCCCAAGCTGCGAAGCGCTTCGTCAAGGTCGCGCGGCAGGTTATCGGCGAACTCGAGCTCCTCGGAGGTCTCGGGGTGGGTGAACCGAATCCTGAACGAGTGGAGGAATTGCCGCTTGAGCCCCAGCTGTGCGCGCGCGTCCTTCGGCCCGTTCGCCGTGTATACGGGATCGCCCACAAGCGGGTGCTTCGCGTACTGCATGTGGACGCGAATCTGATGCGTGCGGCCCGTGAACAGCTTGCAATCGATCAGCGTGTAGCCATCGTCGTGCTGGCGCGGCTCGAAGCGCTCGAGCACGCGGAATGTGGTGACGGCGTCGCGGGCGGAGGGCACGTCGCGCACAGCCATGCGCGTGCGCTCGTTGGCGCTTCGCGCGATGGGCGCGTCGATCATGCCCGTATCCGGTGCGATCACGCCGTGAACGAGCGCGAGGTAGTGGCGATCGACCGCGCGATCGCGGATATCCTCCATAAGGGCATAACCAGCCGCATCGGTCTTCGCAGCGAGCATAAGCCCCGACGTGTCGCGATCGAGGCGGTGCACGATGCCGAGGCGGTCGTCCTCGCCCTGCACATTGCAAAGGTGGTCGGCCCCGCAGTGGTAGATGAGCGCGTTAACAAGCGTCCCATCAGCATGGTCGATGGACGGATGGCACACGAGCCCTATCTGCTTGGACAGCACGATAAGGTCGTCGTCCTCGAAGCGGATGTCAAGGTCGATTGGCTGTCCCGTTACCGGGCCCGCCTCTACCTCTTCCTCTTCCTGGTACACGATCACGTCGCCCGCAGCGACCGCATACTTCTTGACAACGTTGGCCCCGTTCACGAAGACATTGCCCGACTCGATCGCCCGCGCGGCGGCGCTGCGGCTCGCAAAGCATGCGCGCGCCGCAAGAAGCGAGTCGAGCCGCTCCCCCGCATCAAGCGCCGTGACGGAATAACTCAACATACGCGCCATCTATTCCCCACCCCCGTTTTCGCTCCCACGCGCCGCGCGCTTCGCCTCGGTGCGCTCATGGATGAGAAGCGATACGATAAATAATATGATTCCGCAGGTCACACCAATGTCCGCAATGTTGAAGATAGGAAAATCGATAAACGTCGGCTCGATGAAGTCGACGACAAAGCCCAGGGTGAAGCGGTCGATCGCGTTGCCGATGCCGCCCGCGACGACAAGCGATATGCCGATAAGCTCGCCTGCGTTCGGGTGCTGCGGGGTAAGCGCAAGATACGCTGTGAGCGCGATGCAAACCACGAGCGAGAACGCGCCGAGAGCCCAGGTGGCGCCTGAGAAGATGCTCCAGGCACCACCCGTGTTGTAAACGAGATGGAAGCGGAATATGCCGAGAATCGGGTCGGAAATCACCTGTCCCGCATGGTATGAGCCGTTGAAGAACAACTTCGATGCCTGATCAAGGACAAGCCACACCACCACGATGGGGATAAACACGGCGAACCGCCGCGCAACTGCGCGCACGGTCCGCCCGTTCTCGAAATCTTTGTCGGCGCTCAAGCGCTAGTCCTCCTCGGAAAAGCCGATCGAGTCGAGCACGTCGCCGCAGCGCTCGCAGACATGCGGGTGATTGGCGTTGCCGCCGAGCTCGCGCACGTTCCAGCAGCGCGGGCACTTCTCGCCTACCGCAGGAGCGACAGCACAGGAGAAGCCCTCGCCCGCTACGACTTCCACCGCCGCGCAGACGAAGACCTCGGCGAGGTCGACATCGGCCAAAGCGGCGGCGACATCGGCGGGAAGGGTGAGCGTGGCGGAAGCTGCCTGGCTCGTGCCCTCCGTCACGACGCCCGCTTCCTTCGCTTCCTCAAAAGCCTTGGTGAAGACGTCGCGCGCGGTTGCGAGCTGGTTGTAAGCGGAAAGCAGCGCGGAGGCTTCCTCGGCGGACCAAGGGGCCTCGAACCAGTCGAACAAAGCCGCGCGGGTCTGGCCGTCGCGCATTGACTCAGGCAGAAACGTCATAACCTCGTCGCAGGTGAAAACAAGAATCGGCTGCAAATCGTGCACGAGCATCGAGAGGATCTGCGCCCACACGGTAAGAGCGCTGCGGCGATCGTGCCCGTCGGCCTGACCGCAGTAGACGCGGTCCTTGGTGGCGTTCAGATAACCGTTGGAAAGCTCGGTCACGTAATCGTAGAGGTTGCGGTACACCACGTTGAAGCGATAGCCCTCATAGGCTTCCGTCACGATCTCGTGTACCTGGCACAGGCGGGCAAGCGCGAGCTTGTCGTAGCCGGCCAGCTCTTCGGTCGCCACGGCATCGGTCGCGGGGTCAAAGCGGCCCTCGATCTCGCCGAGCAGGAAGCGAAGCGTGTTGCGGATCTTGCGATACGCCTCACCGACGTGGGAGAGGATCTCGCCATCGCACGTGACGTCGTTGGAGGTATCGACGGAGGAGACCCACAGGCGCATAACGTCGGCACCGCGGGTGTCGCATTCCTTGTTCGGGTCGATGACGTTGCCGAGCGACTTGGACATCTTGCGGCCCTGGCCGTCAAGCGTGAAGCCCTGGGAGACAACCGCCTTGTAGGGAGCTGTGCCGTACGCGCCCACCGAAGTCATGAGCGAGCTCATGAACCAGCCGCGGTGCTGGTCGGAGCCTTCGAGGTACATATCGGCAGGGAACTCGAGGTTGTCGCGGTGCTTGCAGACGGCGGTGTGGGAAACGCCTGAGTCCCACCATACGTCGAGGATGTCCTTGTTGGCCTTCAGGTGATGGCCTCCGCACTTGAGGCAGACGCACGCATCGCCGAGATAGCTTGCGGGGTCGTCGGTGAACCAGCAGTCGGAGCCCTTGCTCCGGAACAGTGCAATGACGGCGTCAAGCGTCGCGTCGTTCACGACCGTTTCGCCGCAGTCTTCGCAGGTGAAAGCAGGAATAGGAACGCCCCAGTTGCGCTGGCGGGAGATGCACCAGTCAGGACGGCCCTCCACCATGGACCCGATGCGCTTCACGGCATGAGGCGGATAGAACGCGACCTTCGAGAGCTCGTCGAGCGCCTCTTCGCGCAGCGTGTGACCGTCGTCGAGCGCTTTGTCCATCGAGACGAACCACTGGCTCGTCGCGCGGAAGATGACGGGCTGCTTGCAGCGCCAGCAGTGCGGGTAGCTATGGTTGATGTCCTCGTGGAGGATGAGCGTACCGCGCTCGCGCAGCCACTCGATGATCTTCGGGTTGGCCTCGTTGACCTCCATGCCGGACCAGGGACCGCCCGTGCCCAACTCATCGCCTTTGTAGAAGCGGCCGTCGTCATCGACGGGCATGACCACGGGGATATTGAATTTCATGCCGACGAGGTAGTCGTCGACGCCATGCCCAGGAGCGCCATGGACGATGCCGGTGCCGTCATCCAGAGTGACGTAGTCGGCGTAGACGAACTCGCCCTCGACTCCCTGGTCGCCGAAGATGGGCTGCTTATACTTGTTGTGGGCCAGCTCGATGCCGGTCATGCTCCAAGGCTCGCCGTCGGCGCCGCGCACAAGCTCGACTTCGCCATAGCCGAACTTCTCGCAGTCCTTCTCAACGAGCGCCTGCGCCATGATCTCGACCTTGCCGTCGTGGACGACCGCGACGTAATCGGCCTCGGGGTGCAGGATGACGATGTCGTCGGCGGGCAGGGTCCAGGGAGTGGTGGTCCAGATGTCGACCCAGAGCTTGCCTTCCCAGGCTTCAAGCCCAGCCGGCACCGTCGTCATCTCGAAGCGCACGAAGATGGCAGGGCTGACCTCGTCGCCGTACTCGATTTCCGCCTCGGCGAGCGCCGTGTGGCAGTGCGAGCACCAGTGCACCGGCTTGCGGCCGCGATAGATTGCACCACGGTCGAAGATAGCCTTGAAGATTTCGACGTCGGTGGCATCGTAGTCGTTCACGTAGGTGAGGTAGGGGTTGTCCCACTCGGCAAGCACGCCCAGACGCTTGAAGCCCTGACGCTGCGTGTCGACCTGCTCGACGGCCATCTTGCGGCAGAGCTCGCGGACCTTCTCGGTGGGCAGCTGGTTGAACTTCTCAGTACCGAGCATGGTCTCGACCTTATGCTCAATCGGCTGACCGTGGCAGTCCCAGCCGGGCACATAGGGGGTGCGGAAGCCGCGCATCGCCTTGTAGCGGTTGATTATGTCCTTCGAAATCTTGTTCTGCGCGTGGCCAAGATGAATGGGGCCGTTCGCGTACGGGGGGCCATCATGCAGGACAAAGGGCTTAGCGTCCTTGTTCTTCTCCTGCAGCTTCTCGTAAACATGGTCCTCTTCCCACTCCGCGAGGCGCTTGGGCTCGTTTTTCGGGAGATTACCCCTCATCGCGAAGTCGGTAGTGGGCAGGTTCATCGTTTTCTTGTAATTGCTCGCCATAAAAGCGGCCCAGCCTTTCCCGATCGGTTCCTATGCAAAGCGCACGAGTGCGCCATCCGTCAAACCACAAGAGTATAAGCCAAGAAGAAGGCTCGTTAATTGGAAGAGCGCACGGTTTCCCAAAAACACGATAGGCGGCATGGCCATCCCGCAGTCAAAACCGCGGCAATCCTCCGTCAACCGCAATCGGCATCCCCACCTCGAGAGGAGACAGGGTTCGCGTCACCGCAAAACGGCGCCAAGCCAGCATCACCGCCGCTGCCCAGCGGAGATTGGGGCGTGAGCAGATAGAGGGGGTCCACGTCGAGTGCCGCCGCAAAGCGACCGAGATACTCAAGCGTCGGGTTCGCTTTGCCGTGCTCGACTTTGTCGAGATACGGCCGCCCTACCCCGCAACGTTTGGCGAAATCTGTCTTCGTGATCCGCAAGGCCCTGCGAAGGCGGCGAACGTTGGCGCCGAACACTGCGCTGAGAAAAGACGAGCAATCGCGCTCGAGCAAGCCGTTTCTGTCCGCACTTCTTATATCCATAGATGCCATACTATAAGGCCCCGCACCGATAAGAAGGGAATCATGCTACGGCGCGCGCCCCGACACGAAATCCCAACAGGATACTAAACTTTTCTTGCTAGGCGAGAAGCGCCGGGAAACGCGAGGTCATTCCAGGTAGGCACCCGTCTGGCGCTCCCACAAGTTGGCGTACTCCCCGCCTTGAGCCACAAGCTCGGAATGCGGGCCATCCTCCACAATGCGCCCGTCGTCCAGAACGACAATGCGATCGAGGCTTGCCACCGTCGATAAGCGATGCGCCACCACGATACACGTGCGCCCGCGCATGAGCGTCGAAAGCGCATCCTGGACAAGCTGCTCGCTCTCGGAGTCGAGAGCACTCGTGGCCTCGTCGAGCACGAGCACAGGGCAGTCAGCCAAAAGGGCGCGCGCAATCGACACGCGCTGGCGCTGCCCACCCGAGAGTTTCACGCCGCGCTCGCCAGTGATCGTGTCGAAACCTTCCGGCAGCCGCTCGATGAACTCGAGCGCGTTCGCCAGCCGCGCCGCCTCGCGGATTTCCTCAGGCGTCGCGTTGGGGCGACCGTAGGCTATGTTCTCGGCGATCGTGCGGTGGAACAGCAGCGACTCTTGGGGGACGTAGGCGATCTGGCGGCGAAGCGATTGCTGCGTGCAGCGAGCGATGTCCTGCCCATCCACGAGAATGCTCCCCTCCTGGATATCGGAAAGGCGCAGCAACAGCTTCGTCAAGGTGGTCTTGCCCGCCCCGCTCATACCGACAAGGCCAACTCGCTCACCTGGGGCGATATGCAAGTTGAAATCCTCGAACACGCGCGTTGTCGCCGAACCGTCGGTATACCAGAACCCGATATCGCGAAAGTCGATTTCCCCGTTGCTCACCCGCAGATCGGGAGCGCCAGGAAGATCGGCCACGAGCCGCGGCTCGTCGAGCACCTGCGTCATCCCACTCGCGTCGCCGAACGCGCGGTTCATCTTCTGCAAACCGTTGTTGATGAAGTTGAACTGGTTCGTCACCGTATAGGTGTAGGTAAACATGAGCACGAGCGTGCCGGGCGTGATGCCGTACCAGGCATTCCCCCCGATGATGAAGACGGTGACCGCGCTCATGATGACCACGGCGATGCACGCCGTGACGATGCCGCGCGCAAGCGATGCGCGCATGCGCCGATTGTCGCGCTCGACGACGCAGCGGTTCGCCTCGTCGAAAAGCGCGCGCTCGTAATCCTCGCGTCCGTAGGTCTTCACAGCAAGGATGTTCGCGACCGAATCGGACAGCTCTCCCGACAGCTGGTTTTGTGCGCTCGCCGCCTTCTCGTTCAGCCCGAGAATCCTCTTGTACATATAGTAGGACACGCAGGCGTAAACCGCGAGCAGCACCATCAGGACGGCAACGTAGACGGGCACACGCGGGATTAACACGGCGCAGGTGAACACCACCGAGCAGAGCACCGGCAGGAAGGGAAACGACAGCGTCTCCAAGATGAGCTGATAGGCGCTCATGAACTTTGACGTCTGGCTCACGAGCGTCCCGCCAAAGCGGTTCGAATGGAACGACATCGACTGGTTGCACAGCGCGTCGAAGCTCATCGTGGCAAGGTCGTAGGAAGCTGCAATCTGCAGACGGTACATGCAGTAGTCCTGCAGCTTGCTCGCCGCCTGGCCGAGCACGTTCACGGCAACGAGCGCGAGCACGAAGGGACCGAACGCGGCGAACACCTCGTCAGCAGCAACGGGGTTCGCGCTCACCTGATCGACCACCATGGACATGAGGTAGGGATTCGCGTACGAAAGCAGGGCAACATAGGCAAGCGTGGAGACGACAAGCCCTGCGAACAGGCCGAAATGCGAGCGCGTGACCAGCCAGAAGTAATGGAGCGTACGACGAGTGGTCGCAGGCATTGCAGGGGCGGACATGATCGCTAGTTGCGGCTTTCCGCCATATAGAACAGGGCCATCGTGCCCGGGCCGGAATGTGCGCCAATGACGGGGTCGACGTAGTTAATGACGACATCGCGCACGCCGAAGCGCTCGCGCACCTTGTCGGCCACGTACTCGGCATCCTCAAGACAGTCGCCGTGCGTGATGAAGACCGTCTGGTCGGCAACGGGCGGAATGGCAGATTTCTCCATATGGTCGACGAGCGCATTCAGGGATTTCTTGCGGCCACGAACCTTCTCCATAGGAATGAGGTGGCCTTCATCGTCGACGTGCAACACGGGCTTGATGTTCAAAAGCGTGCCCGCCCAGGCGCTTGTCTTCGAGACGCGTCCGCCTCGCCACAGGAACATGAGGTCGTCGACGGTGAACCAGTGCGCCAGGTTGAGCCTATGCTGCTCCACCCAGTCGCGAAGCTCCTCGATCGAGAGGCCCTCACGCGCCTTCTGAACCGCATGCCATACGAGCAGGCCTTCGCCGCCCGACGCGGCAAGCGTATCGACGGAGAAAATCTTGCGCTCGGGAAATTCGGCGGCAAGCTGGTTGCACAGAAGCGAGATTGCCTCGTACGTTCCCGAAAGGCCGCTCGAGAATCCCAGGTAAAGAACGTCTCGCCCCGCTTCCAGAAGGCCACGCAAAAGCGCTTCGGAATCGGCCAGATTGGGAAGCGAAGTCGTGATGACCTTGCCCTCGCGCATCATCGTGTAAAACTGCTGCAAATCGGTGACCTGGCCTTTAAGGTAGCTTTGGCGCTGCTCACCATCGACCATGAACGTCAGCGGAAGCACGTGGAGACCGAACTCGTCGATCATTTCCTCTTTCAGGTTGCAGCTTGAGTCGGTGACGATCTCGAAATCCATGGCTATCCTTTCTTGACAAGACTCGTGCAAGCACCCCCAAGCGCGAGTCGTTTTCCTCCAAGAAGAAGTATACGGCATTGTGGTGAAAATCGGGGAATATGCCGCAGACGCCCGCGCAGCCAGTCGCAGGCGCCCCTGCAGCCCAGCCGCAAACCCTACTTGTAATCATCAGGGTTCTTAGCACCCGTACCCGTCGTGTTCCCCGCGTTGCGCAGCTCGTGCCCGAACCGCACGGCGCCTTCCCCAAAGCGGTCGCGCAAAGCATCGGTAGCGTCAAGCAGACCGCGTCGCTTCACATCGTCGACGATGACGGGCTCCGCATCGAGCGTCGTAGGTGCCTCGCGCGCGACGTCAAACAGCGTATCCTGAACGTATTCATCCTCGCGAAACCCGCTCATCCCCACGCCGAGGAGGCGAACGGGAATCCCCTCGCACCACACCTCATCGACCATGCGATAGAGAAGCGGGGTGAAGGCGAGCTCGTCGTCGCTCGGAGCAGGAAGGCGCTTCTGGACCGAGCGAACCGAGCGGTCACCGAAGCGCAGCTTGAGGGAAAGCGTGCGGCCCGCGAGCCCCTTCTTGCGCAGACGGCGGCCTACCTTCGCCGCCATCGTGGCGATCGCCGCCTCCACATCAACGCGCGATGTGAGGTCTTTCGCGAACGTCATCTCGTTCGATACCGACTTCGCGGCCTCCCCCTCCTCGACGGGCGTCATGTCGCCACCCTGCGCGCGGGTGCGCATCACGATCGCATTCTTCCCGAAGATGCGGCGCAAAAGCGACTCGTCCGCCAAGGCCAGGTCCCCCAACGTGCGCACACCGTGGCTTATAAGCTCGCGCTCGGCGACGGCGCCCACGCCGCTCATCTTCCGCACGGGCAGCGGCGCGAGAAATCCCTGTTCACATCCTGGGTAAACGACAGTGAGCCCACGCGGCTTGTCCATGTCGGAGGCGATTTTCGCAATCGTCTTCGACGTGCCCACGCCCACCGAGCATGTAACGCCGAGCGCCTCGACGCGCGATTGGATGCGCTCAGCGATGCGCACAGGATGCTCCGTATTCACCTTGGTGGGAGAGACATCCACGAACGCCTCGTCGATACTCACCTGCTGCACGAGTGGGGTCTCGTCCCGCAGAATGCTCATAATGGTTTCCGACATCTCGCGATAGCGGTCGAAGTGCCCGTGCGTCCAGATGGCATCGGGACACAGCCGCCGTGCAACCGATGCAGGCTGGGCACTGTGGACACCGAAGGCGCGCGCTTCGTAGGACGCCGTCGAGACGACCCCATGCTTGTCGGCGTCGCCACCGACGATGACAGGCTTTCCTCGCCAGCCAGGATGGTCGAGCTGCTCGACGGACGCGAAGAAGGCGTCAAGATCGACGAGCAGGATCGCCGGGCCCTCCCACGGCTGCAGGAGCGATTCGGCAAGAGCGTTCGACATAGGGAACCTACCTGCGCCGGTTCAATCGCTCGAGCATGCCGAGGCCGAGAAGGGTCAAGTCTGGCTCCACCTGCGCCTCATGGGAGCACAAGGCGGCGAGCGCCGCGGCGTCATCACCCGACATGACAACATCGCCCGCACACCCCATCTCCCGCCAGATCATATCGATGAGGCCGTCGATGCGCGCGACCTCGCCCATGACGGCGCCCGACTGAATAGCTGCGCGGGTGTTGGTGCCGACAATCGACGCCGGCGCCTTCATCTCGACCATGGAAAGCCTCGCCGCCGCAGACGAGAGCGCCGAGAGGGAAAGACGCAGGCCAGGCGCGATAATACCGCCCGCAAATGCGCCGTCCTCGTCTAAGACCTCGAAGTTCGTCGTCGTCCCGAAGTCGACGACGATAAGGGGGAAGCCGAAGAGCTCCTTCGCAGCAACCATGTCGGCGATACGGTCGGAGCCGACCTCGCCCGGGTCGTCGAAGCGCATCTTGAGTCCCGTTTTCAGGCCAGGCCCCACGACGAGTGGGCGTGATGCGCTCACCGCGTGAGCGGCCTGCACCCACGCATCGGTGATCGAGGGCACGACCGACGACACGATGGCGCGCTCAATCGAAATCCCGCGTGGACCGCTGGAGAACCCTCGGATGTGGAAGAACTCGCGCAGCATGGCATGGGCCTCGTCGACAGTGATGACAGGGCGCGTCGTTGCGCACCAGGTCGAAGCAAGCTCATTGCCCTCGAACAGCCCGAAGCGCGTAAGGGTGTTCCCCACATCGATCGCGAGCGCAAACGCCGAGCGGGCGGGCGCCTTCCTCGATTGAGTCATGATGCGATGGCCCCTTTCCCTAAAAGCTGCGCGCAACGTCCATGCGCGGTTCGTTTTGCTTGAGTTCCCCGATTATAGCCGCTAGGCGTCCTTGTGGCGCACGACGTATGCGGGATCGATGCGGCGCAGATCATCGAAATCGTCGATCTCCAAAATATCGTCGGGGCTGCAGCGGCGCACATGCACGGAGTATTCCTCCGGTCGTCGCACGATCGCCACGTCGTCCCAGAAGATCTGCCTGGCATCGTCGCGCTCGAACACCTCGGGGATGTCTCGCGCAAGCCGTACCCCGTCCGCCGCGGTCCAATACGACAGGCCGACCATCTGCCAGCACGGAGCATCCTTGCCCTTCGCCAAGCACTCGATAACGCCCTCGCCGTCGGCGTCGAAATACCAGTCATCGGTTCTCTCGACAGGAAAGCCCAGGTAGTTCGACCGATACTGATACTTGCTGACCAGTGTCGAGTTCGTAAGGAACAAATCGCTCTCGAAGACGTAGGCGCGCTCGAAATGCCCGCATGCAGCCACTGCCGACGAAATGTTGTTCGTCTGGTCGAACAACGGGTTGTCGATGAAGTGCAAGTTAGGATACTTGCTAAGAAGCTGGTCGAACTCCTCCGCCAGATACCCGCGCACAATATAGATCTCGTCGATTCCGGCTGCCATGACCGCGTCAATCAGGCGGTCGATGATACGCACTCCATGGACGCGAGCAAGCGGTTTGGGGGTGTTCACCGTGACGGGAAGAAGCCTGCTGCCGAAGCCAGCGGCCAAAAGCACGGCCCGCTTCGCACGATACGGCTCGAGCGTCGCAAGGCCGCGTGGGGTCACAACGCCGTCCGCAAGCAGCCCCTCCTCGCAAAGACGGGCGCATGCGGCATCGCGGGAAGCGTCGTCGATGGACTCGGGGTGCACGGTATTGCGCGTCTTTGCCTCGGCCTGGGCAAGCACGACATACTCCTCGTACGAAAGCGCACCGGCGCTCGACGTCGGCATCCCGACCGCCTCCGCCATGGAAAGCGCAGCTTCCGCGTAATCCTTTGCCGAGCGGTACCACACGTAGAACCACTCGCCCACCGGCGCGCCCTTGAGCTCGCGGTGCATGGCCCACACATACCAATACCACCCGACGATCGCTGTGCAGGCGATCAGATGGAACACCTCGTCTGCGGTGGCCTCGCGCCCGAAGTACAGAGGGACGGCTTGCTTCGCGCGCTCGACGCTGTAGCCCGACCCCTGCGCAACGAAATTGCCGAAATCGCAGCCGTAGTCGCCCATTGCAGCATATTCCCAATCGATGAGGCACAGCTCGTCGCCACGCACGAGGATGTTCGGGCCGTAAAAATCGTTATGGCACAGAACTGGCGCTCCCGATCCTGCGCGAACGAGCGGGACGAGCCGCTCGATTTTCCTCTTGACCTCAAAGAAATCCGCGGGGAACGACCAGTCCTCGGTCGCAAGCAGCGACTCAATCTTGCACGCCTCGTCATAAAAGTCGAACGACCAGGGGGAATCTGCGCCATTCTCGTGCAAGCGCCGCACGAGGCTCAAAGCACGTCCGACATGCTCGTCGTTGCCGTAGTCAAACGGCACGCAATCGGGAACATAACGGGAAATCTTCCACCCAAGCTCGGGGTCCTCATAGACAAACGAGGAGTCAAGTCCCAGGTCAGAGGCTATCTTGAGTGCATATGTCTCGGCTTGGCGGTTGATGATCTCATCGGTGCCGGCGCCAGGATGGCGATACACGAACGCCTCGCCGCGGCATTCGAAGTAGAATGAGAGGTTCGTAAGCCCCTTCTTGATAGGCTTCACGTTCGAGATGTCGCCGCGCTGGCAGTCGAGCGTCGCGCAGATGTTATCGAGCACGTTCGAGGCCACGTTCTCGATGAACAGCGGGTCGAAGTCCTGCAGTTGATAGAGGGAGTCGAACTCGCGGATCTGACCCTTCTCGTAGGGGCGCATGTACATGCGAAGCTCGTCTGCGTGCTCGAGGAAGATGTCGTCCCACAGCTTGCCAACCGTCTCGGTGAGATGGTACTCCTGGGACAGGAATCGCATGAAGTCGCAGGTGAAGTCACGGGTCCAGTAGGCGTGCCCCATGATAACCCACGAATGCGACCCGCCGACGACAGCACCCGTGATGCGCTTGTCGCGACCCTTCGTCTGAAGGCAGTACTCGTCGGTTTTGCCCTCCTCGAATACCGCCGCATAATACGAGTCGTAGACATAGCGCTCGAAGGGGTTGCTCACGAAGTAATTATCCGACGAGCAGATGTAAGTGTTACCGATGATATCTCGCACCTGGAACAACGTCGCGTGGTTGTTGCGCGTCGCGTAATCGGTGTTGACGACGATCTTCACACCGAAGAGATCTTCTAGATAGAAGAACTCCTCTTTCTTGAACCCAACGACTACCGTGATGTCGTCGATGCCTGCCTCCTTGAGCTGGCGAATCTGGCGTTCGATGAGAACCTCTCCGCGAACTTTGAGCACGCCTTTCGGGCACTCGTAAGAAAGCGGCGCCATACGCGACGAAAGCCCCGCCGCCATGATAACGGCGTTGCGCACCTTGTAGGGGGAAAGCTCGTCTTCGCCTTCCACCGTAAGTGTCCCACCCTCGACGAGGCCACGATCGCCAAGCGATTTAACAACCGCGTTCACTGCGCCGAGCGACATGCCGCACTCCGAGGCGATCGCGCGCTGCGAGGCCGCAGGCGTCTTCTTCAAAGCGAGCATCACATCGAATTCCGAGCGGGAAAGCATAGGGGGTGTCCTTCCAGGTTATATGCGAAAAAGCGCAAGGCAGCCCAGAGCCCCGCGCCGCAATCGTAAAACGTGAACTTGAATCAGGATACGGGAAGTGTTCAGCTATATCAAGCAAAGGTAATGATTTGAACACGAAAGCGTAAATACAAAGTGCGAGAGGGCTGCGAAACGCGGCGTGAACACGATGAGGAACGGGGTCCGAAGACGCAGAAAAGCCGCCCGAAGGCGGCTTTCTCAGGCTATACCAGCAGGAACCAAACACCAACTCACAGGCAAAACCCGAACAACTCGCAGGCGCGTTAGTTGAACTTGAACACCTTTTGCGCGAGATGATACCCGGAGATGCCGAGCGAACGGCCGAGCTCGCCGGGCAGATTCGTTCCCACATTGAGCGCGCTGCGGCGAACCGCACCATATGCGCCCGGGTTGTTCTCCTTCAGATACTCCCAGATGGCATGGCGCTTCTCGTCCGCCTCAAGCGTTCCGATCATGCGGCAGAAGATAGAGCAGATGCACATCATCATGGACAGGTAGTTCAACATGTAGCGGCGAAGCTTCGGCTCCACGACATCGTCGGGCAGACGCACCGCGTCGATCATGAAGCGCGTGATGCGAAGCTGCTGGTCGATACGCCCCATCATGACGCTCTCGTTCACGCTTTGATCCTCGCGGCCGATGAAGTAACGGTACATGTCGACATCGAGATAGCGCATGGTGTCGACGAACGGCAGCGGCACGTACACGAAGATATTGTCCACGTAGAAGCAGTGCTCGGGGAGCTTCAGGCCGGTTTCGCGGAGCAGCTCGGTGCGATAGATGGCAGAATGCATGAGCAGGTACTGGCTCTGGCGGAAATGCTTCACGTCTTTCCAGCCGAACTCTTCCTCGGTCGGGAACACGTTGAAGTATCCCATCACCGTGCGCGTGCCCTCGTGCACCTTCTCGTAGACATAGTTGCCGATGACGAGGTCGGTTGCATGATCTCGGTCAAGCTGCGAGCGAAGATAGGCCATGACCTGGCGCATCGCGTTCTCATCGAGCCAGTCGTCGGAGTCGACGACCTTGAAGTACAAGCCCTCGGCAGCAGCGAGGCCGGTGTTCACGGCAGCACCATGGCCCCCGTTTTCCTGATGGATGGCACGGATAATGCCCGGGTGGGCCTCCTGCCAAGCGTCAGCCTTCTGGGGGGTGTCGTCTTTTGTCGAACCGTCGTCGACGATGATGATCTCGATGTCGTCACCGCAGGCCAAAAGCGACTCGATGCATTTGTCCATGTAGGCGGCGGAGTTGTAGCACGGCACCGCGAACGAGATGGTCTTCATGAAAGCTACTCCTCAACCAGCTTGTCGGAAAGCTCGAGCGCGAGGCTGATAATCTTGTCCATGTTGTAGTAGCGGTACTCGGCCAAACGTCCCAGCGGGTAGAAGTTCGAAAGCTTCGCGGTGAGTGCACGATAGCGCTCGTAGTGCGCGCGGTTCTCATCGGAGAGGATGGCGTAATAGGGAGTCTGCGTATTGGGGTCCTCGTAGGCGCGCGAGTACTCTTTCATGATAGTGGTCTTGTCCGACTTTTGGCCGGTCAGATACTTGAACTCCGTGATGCGCGTGTAGTCCTCGGTGACCGTGAAGTTCACGGTTCCGCACGGCAGCACATGCTCTTTGTCGAAGGTCTCGTACACGAAGTCGAGGCTGCGGTAAGGCAGGCGGCCGAAACGCGCGAGGAAGAGCTCGTCGAGCGGACCGGTGTAGACGATGGGCCCCTCGAACTTCTTGCCGTGGAGCTTGATCGCGGAAAGCGGCGCGTCCTCGGCTTCGCTTTCGAACTCAAGCTCGAACACGCTTTCCGCCTCAGTGTTCAGGCAGACCTGGATGTTTTCGTGGTCGAGCATCTCCTCGAAGAGCTTCGTGTAGCCGAAAACGGGCATGCCCTGGTAGGCGTCCTGGAAGTAGCGGTTATCGCGCGAGATGAAAACCGGCACGCGCGCCGTCACCGACGGGTCGACTTCCTCGGGCGTGAGCCCCCACTGCTTCTGCGTGTAGTACAAAAAGACGTTCTTGTACACGAAATCGGCAATCTCGGCGAGCTCGGGGTCGTCCTGCTCGCGCAGCTCGTTGATGGTCACCTTGCGCTCGTCGCCGAAGGTGTCGATAAGCTTCTCGATGTAGTGCGCGGCCTTCTCCTCGCCAAACGCGATTTCCATCGAGTTCTTGTTGAAGGGCACGGGCATATAGGTTCCGTACCAATCGGCGAGCACGCGATGCTGATACCCCAGAAAGCCGGAGAAGCGGCGCGCGTAATCGAAAGCGCGCTTGTCGTTGGAGTGGAAGATGTGCGGGCCGTACTTGTGCACGAGGATGCCCGCCTCGTCTTTCTCGTCGTACATGTTGCCGCCGATGTGAGGGCGCTTTTCGATGATGAGAACGCGCTTACCCGCGCGCTCCGCGAGTTCGCGAGCCACGACACCGCCGGCAAATCCGCTGCCGACGACGACCGCGTCGATGTCATTCATGTTCACTTCGTTGAACTGTGTGTACTGCACGCCCATGTGAGCTTTGCCTTTCGTTCGCATGTAATGGTTTCAGGGAACCGCCGCGAGCGGACCCGTTCGGATGGTGCGCACGATGAAGAATGCCGACATCCGAATCTTGATTATTCTACCGATAACATCCTACCCTATACGCCATCACATACAAACGGGACAAAAAATGCCGTCTTACAAGGGTAAAATGCGCAGCGTATACCTGGAGAAAGGAATGCGCATGTCGTTTTTGGAAACCATGCTCGCGCGAGCGAAGGCCGACAAGCAGACGATCGTGCTGCCCGAGGGCAACGACCCCCGCACGCTCGAAGCGGCCGAGAAGCTCATCGCGCACGACGCCTGCAACGTGATCGTCCTTGGCCGCGAGGAGGAGCTGAAGGCGGGAGGCCGCGAGCTTCGCGGAGTCCGCATCATCGACCCCGAAACGTCTGATCTGCGCGAAAAGTTCGCTACGCGCCTCTATGAACTGCGCAAACACAAGGGAATGACGCCCGAAGACGCGCTCGACAAGATTTCCGACGTCTTGTATTTCGGCGTCATGATGGTGAAGTGCGGAGAAGCGGACGGCATGGTGTCGGGCGCCTGTCACTCGACCGGCGACGTGCTGCGCCCCTGCCTGCAAATCTTGAAGACCGCCCCGGGCGTGAAGCTCGCGAGCTCGTTTTTCGTGATGGTGGTCCCCGATTGCGAATACGGCCAAAACGGCACGTTCATCTTCAGCGACTGCGGCCTTGAGGTGCAACCCGACGACGAGGCGCTCGCCCATATCGCGGTGAACTCCGCACGCTCGTGGAAATCCCTCATGGGAACCGAGCCCGCCGTCGCGATGCTCTCCCACTCCTCGAAGGGTTCCGCGCGAAACGACGATGCAAACAAGGTCGTACGCGCGGTGGAGATTGCCCACGAGCTCGACCCGAGCCTCGAACTCGACGGGGAATTGCAGCTCGATGCCGCCATTGTGCCCTCCGTGGGTGAATCGAAGGCGCCCGGCTCGCGCGTCGCGGGGCACGCGAACGTGCTCATCTTCCCCGACCTTGACGCGGGCAACATCGGGTACAAACTCGTGCAACGCCTCGCGAAGGCGGAAGCCTACGGCCCCATCACCCAGGGACTTGCCGCACCCGTGAACGACCTCTCGCGCGGATGCACCGCCGATGACATCGTGGGCGTCGCCGCAATCACCTGCGTGCAGGCACAGGCCATGAAGTAGGTTCAAGCGCAAGTTTTACCCGGCACTTATACCGGCAACGAATCGGGGGGCTCAAACGTGAGCCCCCCGATTGTTTTTTCAACCTCGCACTAGCGCCCTTGCGCTTTTAACCGACGCGCACGCGAAAAGAAATTGCCTGCAGAGCTAGATATCTCGATCGATTTCGCTTTCCTCCACAATGCGGAAGGTGTCGAGCGCGATCATGTACTCCTCGTTGGTGGGGATAATGATGATCTTCACAGCCGAGTTGTCGGCGGAAATCTCGCGCTCGAAGCCGCGCTGGCGATTCTTCTCCTCGTCGAGGATGATGCCGAGCGGCTGCAGGCCGGCAAAGATCATGCGGCGCATCTTCTCGCAGTTCTCGCCGACGCCTGCGGTAAGCACGATGGCGTCGACGCCGCCCATGACGGCAATGTAGGCACCGATGTATTTCTTCACCGAGTTCGAGTACATGTCGTAGGCGAGCTGTGCACGCTCGTTGCCGCCCTCGGAGGCGTCGCGCACGCTGCGAAGGTCGTTGCTCACGCCCGAGATGCCAAGCAGACCCGACTTCTTGTTCATAACGTCGTTGACCTCGGAGGTGGTGAGATTCTCGTGCTCCATGAGGAACGGAACGATGGCCGGGTCGATCGCGCCGCAGCGCGTGCCCATCATAAGGCCGTCGAGCGGCGTCAGGCCCATCGAGGTGTCCACGGCGACGCCATGGTCGATGGCGCTCATGGAGCAGCCGTTGCCCAGATGGCAGGTTATAAGCTTCAAGTCCTCCAAGGGCTCGTCCAGCACGACGGCCGCGCGCTCGGAGATGTAGCGGTGCGACGTGCCGTGGGCGCCGTACTTGCGGATGGCGTACTTCTCGTAGTACTCGTACGGAAGCGGGTACATGTAGGCCTTCGGCGGCAGCGTCTGGAAGAACGAGGTGTCGAACACGGCGACCATAGGAATATTCGGCATGTGCTTCTGACACGCGCGAATGCCCATGAGAGCAGCCTTGTTGTGAAGCGGAGCAAGCTCGGCGAGCTCGTCGATCTTCTCGATGACGACATCGTTGATGAGGACCGACTTGTCGAAGTACTTGCCGCCCTGAACGATACGATGCCCGATCGCATCGATTTCGTCGAGGGATTTGATGGGTGCGTCGTCGCTGTTGATAAGCGAGTCCAGAACGAGCGCCATAGCTGCATCATGGTCGGCCATCTGCGCATCGATGACCACTTCGTTCTCGTCGATTCCGTGCTTGTGGAAGGCGTTTGCCGAGCCCACGCGCTCGCAGATGCCCTTCGCGATAACAGCATGATTCTCGACGTGGACAAGTTGGTACTTCAGAGAGGACGAGCCCGCATTGATGACCAGAACGTTCAACAGCCAACCTCCTACAACGTTACGTTTTGGTAAATTGTAGGCATGCGCCGCAAACAGCGGACGTGCGAGCCGTTCGAATTCGGCAAGCGGTTCCGCTGTTCATTCGAGACGAAAAGCGGACACGCAGGCTTTCTCTCGCATGGGAAAGCAAGCCTGCGTTCTCGCAAAGCCGCTGATGGACGGTAGTGAGTCCAAGGTTTATCAGCAGAGAACCGTCGCTCGCGCCTAGGACAGCGTCGTGTCGCGGACCTCGTCGTCTGCCGGCTTCTCCAGCTCGCCCATGAGGACGTCGATGCGCTGCTGGGCGCCGTCGATGCGCTTCTTAAGCGAGGCGATCAGCTTCACTCCGCGCTCATAGGCCGTGACGCTCTGCTCCAGCTCGAGCGAATTGCTCTCGAGCACACCCACGATTCGGTCGAGCTCCGCCATCGCCTCGCGGAAGGTGAGCTCCTCAATCGGCTTCTCTTCTACCATAGGGTTTCTCCTTTATCGATCGCTGTCGTTAGTCTATTCGGATGCGACATCTGTCGCGGGCGCTGCCGCGTCCACCGTGCACGAAAGCGTGCCGTCCGACACCTGCACGGCGACTTTCGAGCCCGCAGGCGCCTGACCGACGCTCTTCACCACCGCTCCGTCGTCAGTACGGGCAATCGCGTAACCGCGGGCAATGACGGCAAGCGGAGAAAGGTCGTTCAAGCGCGAGGCGGCAAGCCCAACCTCGTGAGCGAAGGGCGCGACCAGGCTTTTCCCTTGTGAAGCAAGACGGCCCGAAAGCGTCTCGAGACGCGCCTCATCTCGCTGCGCGATGCCTGCGCCCGCTGCGCGCATGCGGACGGTAAGCGAAGCGAGCTCCATGCGATTTCGCTCGGTGTTCGCAGGAAGCGCGCGGGCGAGGCGGGCGGCGAGTGCATCGACTGAATCGCGCTCGCGCGCTATGCGGGCAGGTTCGGTGCGTATAAGCCGCTCGGAGAGGAAATCGATAGTCTGCATGTCGGTGCCAAGCAGATAGGACGAGTCCTTGAAGACCGGGCGGGTGGCAACGCGGTCGACGGCCACGCGGGAGCGGTCGAGTCTTCGGATGAGACCGTCGTGGATTGCCCGCGCACGGGCGACGAGGTTCCCCGACAGCTCAGCAGATGAGGGCGACACCGCCTCGGCGGCGCCGGTCGGGGTGGAAGCGCGCACGTCTGCCACGAGGTCGGCAATGGTCGTGTCCGGCTCGTGCCCGATGCCTGTCACCACGGGGACGGGACATGCGGCGATGGCGCGCGCAAGCCCCTCGTCGTTGAAGGGCATGAGATCCTCGTACGACCCGCCGCCGCGGACGAGCAGAACCGCCTCGGCACCCGCGCGAGACACGCAATCGATGCCGCGGACGAGCTCCTGCGGCGCACGCGCACCTTCGACAGGTACGCCCGCGACGAGAACCCTCGCCAGCGGCCAACGACGTCGAAGCGTTCGCAAAACGTCGTGCACCGCGTCTCCGCGAGGCGAGGTGACAAGGCCTACAACCTGGATATTTGCAGGAACGGGACGCTTTCGCGCCTCGTCAGTGAGACCTTCCACGTAAAGCTTGCGCGCGAGGTTCGCAACCTGCATGCGCAAGTTCCCCTCGCCCGCCAAGCTTACCGAGAACACGTCGAAGTTCATGCGGCCCTTCGGTGCATAGAGGGTGAACCGCCCCGTCAGCTCGACAAGCGCGCCGACGTCGAGCTCGACTCCGCATGCTCGGTAGCGATTGAGCCACATCATGCAGGGAAGCGATGCCTTCTGATCCTTCACCGTGAAGTAGACGGCCTTGTAGCCCGCCTTGTTCGACACCTCGGATACCTCGCCGACGAGCTTCACGGTAACGTTCTCAAGCGCTCCTTTTGCAAGCGCCATGGCACCCGAGACGGTGAGGGGCTCGGGTTCTGCCTTACCTTCCCCGCCCGCAGACTCGACCGCGTAAGACGACCCGTATTTCGACTGGTCGAAAGCATATTCTCGAGAAGTTGCGCGCGTTTGACCCTCCGCAGCTCGCGCTGCGCTGCGGGCGCGCTTGAGGCTTTCCTCCCAGCGTTCCATGGCGGCTACTCTTCGCGCTGGCCCAAAAGCCAGAGAAGCTGAAGCACGGAGATGAGCGCCGCGGCCACGTAGGTCAGAGCGCAAGCGCGCAACACGTTGAAGGCGCCTTTGCGCTCGGCGGAGACGGCACCGACACCCGACAGGTAATCCATCGCGCGATGCGATGCGTTGAACTCGACAGGGAGCGTGACCAACTGGAACACCAAGACAACCGCGTACATAGCGATTGCGAGCGCCTGAAGGCCCTCAAGCTGCAGAACGATTCCTATCACGAGCAGGAACACCCAGGCGTTCGATGCAAGGTTCACTGCGGGGACGAGCGCGCCGCGCACCGTCATGGGCGTATAGCCCTGCGCGAACTGGCACGCGTGGCCCGCCTCGTGGCATGCCGTGGCGATCGCCGTGATGCTCGTGCCGTTGTAGGCTTCAGGGTCGAGCGTGATGGAGTTGTTGCGCGGATCGAAATGATCTTGCCCTGCCCCGCCTTGCCTGATCGCGACGTTGGTGATGCCGTGGTCGGCGAGCATACGCTGCGCCATCTGGGCGCCGGTCACGCCAAATGACGACCTCACGCGCGAGAACTTAGAGATTTGCCTGTTCACATACCACTGAGCGCCCAAGCCGATCACCATGGTAAGAACGATGAATGCGAGGTAGCTTCCACTCATAAACATAAGTACCACTCACTCCTTCATGAAGGGGAGACACTGCTTCTTGATTTTACGAACAATTGTACACTTTAGCGTATGCGGACCCGCGCCCAAACGCACGGCGGCGCTTTACGCGAAACGTCCGCAATCGCTGCGCAGGGGCGACACCGGTAGCGAGAGCTGTCCCCCTTTGGACGCTCCTCCGCAACGCCGAAACCGACCCCCGAAAGCAGGCCCCTACCCCAGACGCTCGACGACGAGTTCGCCTTTGTTCAGGCTCAGCGCAATACGGCCTTCGAGGAGGTCGACGAGTTCCTCGCCCACAAGCGCCCATCGCCATCCGCGCATGAGGTCGCTTCCCTCGGAGTGTCCGCGCGCAAGCGCCGCCAAGTCACTGTGGCTCGCCAATGTCTGCATGGCGACCCCGTTCTCCTTCGCGCGCAGGCGGACAAGCGCCGCCATAAGGTCGATCGAGGCGTCGACGTTGCGCTCATTGCGCGACGGTTTCCCCAGGTTGGGCCATTCGTTCTTCGGGAGCGAGCGAGACTTATTCATACGTTCGATCACCACACGGGCATCGCGCACGGGAAGCTTCTCCCGCACGCCTCGAACCATGTAGAGGTCGTCAATCGTACGCGCATCGCGGCGGCACGCTTCCACAATCTGCTCGTCGGAAACAAGCCACTTGCGAGGCATATCGCGCTTGCGTGCTTCCTCCTCGCGCCAGGCCGCGAACTCGCGCGCCGCGCACAGCTGCCGCTCGTCGAGCTGCGCCACGCGCTTCAACCGCCGATAGCGCAGACGCGGGTCCTCGTGGTATTTCGCGGGGTTCATCATCTCCTCGAAGTCGGGGGTGAGCCATCCAAGGCGCCCCTTCGACTCAAGCTCGCTTCTCATCTTGCGGTACACACGCGGAAGGTAAATCACGTCGTCGGCCGCGTAGTCTATCTGCGAATCGGAAAGGGGACGCTGCGACCAATCGGTGAAAGAGTCGGTCTTTTTGAGCGTGACACCGCATACAGTATGGACAAGCGCTCCGTACCCGATCTGCTGCGTATGGCCGAGAAGCGCCGCGGCAATCTGCGTGTCAAAGAGAGGGCGCGGCATCGACCCTACCTCGCGCAGGAGAATCTCGATGTCTTGCCCGCCTGCGTGGAAAAGCTTCATCGTGCGCTCGTCTTCGAGAAGTGGGGCGATCACGGAAAGATCGTCCACCGAGAGCGGGTCGATGATCGCGACCTCGTCGTCGGTCGCCATCTGCAGCAGGCAGAGCTTCGGGTAGTAGGTGGTCTCACGGAGGAACTCGGTATCGATGGCGAGCACCTCGGCGCCCGCGACACGTTCGACGAACGCTTCGAGGCTCGCTTGGTCGGCTAGGTACAAAATGGTTTCCTTACTTATCTAGCACGCCTGAATCGCGTGTTGCTTTACAATCCTCATAATAGCAATCGAAGGGGAATCTGTGAAACTACTCGTGCTGAACAACCTGGCGTCTGGTTATGGAGAGGGCGCGATTTACGATTTCGTGCGATCGTTCGCCGTCGACGGCGACGAGGTCTGCCTGCGCTCGACCGACGGGACGACAGAGCTCGAAAGCTTAATCACCGACGCTCGCGACTTTGACGCGGTCATCGCAAGCGGCGGGGATGGGACGGTCACAGCGACCGCGTATTCCCTGGCCGGCACGGGAATTCCCGTCATGCCCTTCCCCGCAGGCACCGCGAACCTCCTCGCGCTGAACCTTGCAGCACCCAACGAGCCCCATGCGCTTGCGAAGATGCTGCGCGCAGGAACCACGCTCGATTTCGATATGGCAGAAATCGAATTTCACGCGGAGGGCGGCGAGCCCGTGAAGAAGGGCTTTGGCATCATGGCGGGCGCCGGATACGACGCGGCGATTATGAAAGGCGCGCAGCCCTCGAAGCGCCTGCTCGGCCCCATGGCGTACTTTTCCGCCGCGCTCGCGAATCCCCTGCCCCCCACCTCGAAGATCACGCTCACGCTCGATGGCGAGACCATCGAGGAAGAGGGGTTGGGAATTCTCATCGTCAACTTCTCGAAGATCCAATTCGATATCTCGGTCACGAACAAGAACAGCCCGCGCGATGGCATGCTCGACATCGTGGTGCTGAAGGCCGAAAACGCGTTCGGGCTTTTGCCGGCGCTCTTCGCGCGCGCCATCGACCACGAGGGCAATTTCAAGGACAGCCCCGAGACCATCGAGACGTTCCAGGCGAGGGAGGTCGTCGTCGAAGCCGACCCGCCGATGCAGATCCAATACGATGGCGAGGTCGCCAAGGCAACGACGCCCTTCGCGGCACGCATCCTTCCCGGTGCAGCACGCTTCGTCGTGTCCGAAGAATGCGTCGAGCTGTTCGGCGCCGAGGACGACGCGAAGCTCGCCCCCTGGGCCGGCGGCGAGGAATAGTCAACAAGGGGCGGCGGGCGAATCGGAAGCCGCCGCCCTGCAGGCCGCACGCTTCCATCGGCAGGGTCAATACCTTGTGCTCCCCGCAGCCGAGGGATATTCCTCCCGCGCCCTTACGAGCGGCACCACCGTCTGAAAGAGCTGGCACGACTCGCCGTTCTCATTTTTTACACTTACGGCACTCACGCCAGCGGCCTTAGCTGATTCCTCTTGGCTCATGCGGGCGTCTGCTCGTGCTACTCGAATGCGGTGCCCAACCATCGACTTGAAGTCGGTCAATCTACTCACCCACTCTTGAACCCGAACGCGGAGACCAGGGCGAAAAGCGACCACGGGGCAATTTGCTCCATCGATGCAATTGACTTCGCTATAGGTTTCTTATTTCAAAATCTACCGCTTTCGTAGATTTCCTGACTTTTTTTACGGCTTCAAAAGCTTGTAGTAAGAAACCTTCGCTTTTCGTAGATTTCCCTAATCGAAACTGTTAGAATCCTTAGCCACAGGAGGTGAATAGCATGGGCTATCAATTGATGCTTCGTAAGATTCGCAAGACGAAACACATGACCCAAAACGAGCTTGCGAAAGCTATCGGCTCGACAGATAGAATCATTGGCTCATGGGAACGCGGCGAGACGGATATCTCTCTTGAAGACGCATTCAGCGTTTGTCTTGTTCTCAGCTGCACCCCGAACGACCTTTGCGGATGGGATGGCAATAACAGCAGCACGTCCTTCACCCACAGCGGTCAGGCCGCCCTTAACGGGTACTACGATTCGATGAATGAAGCGGGTCGCGAACTCCTTGTCCAAACGGCCAAATCGATAAGCGCCGACCCGGAGCGGCGCATAGTTAAAGACAGCGCCGAACATAGTGCATATAAAGCCGCGATGGGGCCAAATTAATGCAAGCCAAACTTAGTGTGAGGAGATAGTTAAACATGTACGTCTATCAGGAAAAGGCCATCGAGCGCATCAAAAAGGGCCTGCGCCGCATGAACGGCATCGTCGAGCGCGCTATCCGCGATGACTACAAAGAAGCCGACACAAGGAAAATAGTCTCGGACATGCTGAGCGAGTATCTTGGATGGGACAAGTTCGAGAATGTGACAGCAGAACAGATGATTGGTTCTCGTTACGCCGACTACGTTGTCAAAACCAGCGATGAGAATGTGTTCGTTATCGAGGTCAAGCAGATCGGTTTGAAGCTCAAGGAGACGCACCTCAATCAAGCGAGGCAGTACGCAGTCGATGAGGGCATCGACTGGGTCATCCTCACAAACGGCGACGAGTGGCAAGCCTACCGCACAGAGCTTGAGGGGAAGATCCCTGTCACCAAGCATGTGTTCACCGTCAAGCTATCCGACGACGGCATGAAACCCGCCGAGAAGGCTCGCCTGTTCTACTTATTCTCGGAAGAAGCGAATCGCAAAAAAGAGATCGAAGACTACTATCAGCGGCGCATTGCGCTGTCTGGCGCGAACCTCGCAGATCACATACTGTCCGACGATGTGATGAACAAGCTTCGCGTCTCCATCAAGAATGCCACTGGGCAGCGGTTGACCAATTCGGAAATAGCTTCGGCATTGCTCAAACGGCTGTTCCGCAATGACGTCGTTACCGAGGAGCACGAGAAGGCGATCAAGCGCATGGAACGCGCTGAAAAGCAGAAGCAGAAGCCCAAAGAGGACTAACCTCCCGAGTCTCACAACCCCGAGCACGAGAACATGTATATCGCCGCCCAGGACGACTGTCAAGTCCACGTAGAGTACGCGGCCTACTTCCAATCCAGGGAAGCTTTCTAAAGGAGGAAAGATGGGACTCTTCGGATTATCGCAAACAGATAAGGCATCGGGCGACGAGCTCATAACGTTCCTCGACGTCGAGACGCCCAACAGGCACAACGACAGGATATGCTCTATCGGAATCGTTCAAACGGACATGCGCGGCGACGTCGTCAACAGCCTCTCGCGACTGGTGAACCCAGAGGCGCCGTTCGACGATATCTGCATGAGCATTCACGGGATCGCGCCCATCGACGTCAAGGGCGCCCCGTCTTTCGCCGATCTGTGGGACTCCTCCCTCTCCACGATGCTCGTCCAGTCAAGCATCGTCGCCCACAACGCGTCATTCGACCTGTCGGTAATCTGGAAATGCCTTACCGGGTACGACCTGCAAGCACCAGAGCTCCGATACGCGTGCACTATGTGCATGATGAAGTCGATGCACCCCGAGCTCGCAAGTCATAAGCTTCCTTCGATATGCGACTTCTTCAACATCCCCATGAGCAAGCACCATGAGGCAATGAGCGACGCTAAGGCGTGCAAAGACATCTTCTGGGCAATGGTAGCCGAGTCTCACCAGCTCCCCTCGTTCGAGAGATACGAGTATTGCAGCCGACCATCATACAAGGCCGCAGGCTCAGGAATCCTCTATTCCGAGGAGACGAAGGAGCTGCGACTCATGAAAGGGCTTGCCGAGAAGGTTATAGAGGACGGCGATGTCTCCATTGACGAGGCGTGCGCGATCCTCGAACTTTGCGACGCGCTGCCAGATATCGCGAACGACCGGTTCATCAAGCCGATACTGTCGACGATCGAGTCAGCAATCGTCGACGGCCAGATCGACGAAGAGGAGTCGGCTGATATCGTCCAGGCGCTTAGTCGCTTCGTCAACCCGACATCGTCCTCAGATGGTGCTGCGGACATATCCTTCGAAGCGAAGAACTTCGTGCTGAGCGGAAACTTCGAGCACGGAACGAAAAGCTCTGTCGCGGAAGTGATCCAGGCAAGAGGCGGGCTGATCATCAAAAGCGTGACGAAGAAGTGCGACTACGTGGTTGTTGGCGGCATGGGTAACGAGAACTGGTCGATGGGGAACTACGGCTCGAAGGTCAAGGCGGCGCTCGACTGGCAAGCCAAGGGCTCCGCAGTGCAGATCATCTCGGAGTCAGACCTCTACGATGCGCTCTGATAGAGGTTAACGACCTTTTGATTTTCGTCGAGTTTGCAAAGAGCCTTTGACATTTCTTGACGATGAAGGTAAAGTAAAAGGCGTGATGAGGCTGCGATACGGTACGTCCGTCGCAGTCCAAGAAGACCGCCGAGAGGCGGTTTTCTTGTTTTGGAGGCAATATGGACAAACCGTTCAAAACCATCGAAGAGCAGGTCGAGCTGCTCGAAGCGCGCGGCGTTGCAACAGACGATGACACGCCTGAGGTCCTTTTGCGCGAAGGCTACTATTCCGTAGTCAACGGATACAAGGCGCCGTTCATCGACAAGGAAAAGTCGGAATCGGCGAAAGACGACCGCTACCTACCTGGAACCTCGTTCGCGGACATATACGCGCTCTTCATGTTCGACCGCGAGCTGCGCATGCTGTTTTTCAAATACTTCGCCATTGCAGAGGAGGCCCTCAAGACGACATCGGCGTACTGCTTCTCAGAAGCCCATATCGGAGAGAAAGAGCCGTACCTCGACGCAAGTAGCTACGACACAAGCCCCAACCAAATCGGCCTCCTTCTCTCGGATTTCAACACAGCTCTCGGCAGAAACTCTCACAGGAAGCCAAAACGCAAGCTTTACCTCGAACATTATTCGAAGAATCACGACGAGGTGCCGATATGGGTGCTGATGAAATACCTCACACTCGGGCAGGCGTTCAAGTTCTATTGCTTCCAGCCGGAGAGCATCCGGAACGAAATCGCGAAAGCGTTCTCGTCGCTCTACGCGAACGACCACGAGAAGCCGATAAGGATATCGCCCAGGCGGCTCAGGCTTGCCTACGACCACATCAAGGATTTCAGGAATATCTGCGCGCACGACGAGCGGTTCTATTGCGCGAAAGCATCTCCATCGCGCGACATTGCCGTGACGGACGTGGTCAACGATATGCAGCTCGTGCTGTCAAAGAACACTTACGTGGAATTATTGGCGCAATACGCTGCGATGCTTTTGAAGCTGTCGAATAGCCTTGGGCCCGATGTCCTCAAAAAAGTGCTGAAAGAGATGAAGGTCGAGTCGATATACAGCGCGTTCAGCGTCAACGAGTAAAAAGAAGCAAACGAGGCGTCCATTGACGACCAGCTGCGCATGCGCAAGGCCTACTGCGAGGCAGAGGGCATCAAGGCGATTACTGCGCGCAAGGACTACGCCCTATCGAGAAAGACCCACCACCGCCCCGAGTTCCGCAGGATGATAGCGAACGCGCTCGAGTCGGACTACGTGGCTGTCTGCATGTTCGACCGTTTCAGCCGAGATTGCTACGATTCCCCGAGATGAGGTTCGCGCTCCAGGCACAAAAAAGTGCGAACCAGAAAAAGGGTTCGCACTTGATTTCTTTGGTGTCGGAGGCGGGATTTGAACCCGCACACCCGTTAAGTGGGCACTAGCACCTCAAGCTAGCGTGTCTGCCGTTCCACCACTCCGACGAATTTCTCGGCTGCGTCAGACGCAACGTTGCATATATTACCAGAACCAGCTGAGCGCGCAAGGGGTAATTTCAACTTTTTTGAAACCCCTTCGATAAACCCGCCCAAAGGCCCTTCGGCATGCGGGAGCTACTCGCTCTCCCCCTTGGAGGCATCGCCCGCTTCAACAGCCTTTACGTCTGCAGAAGCCTCTTCGCACGCCATCTTCCCCACCGTGCCGTCGTTCGCAGAGGTCGAGGCAACTTCCTGCTTCCACTTCGCGAAATTCGACGACCAGCGCATCTGAATGAGCTCGAGCACAAAAGCGAACACCATGGCGAAGTACACCATGAGCTTCTCCATGTGCATGTCGAGAACCTCGATACCCGAGTTGATGCCAAGCGAATCGAGCACGAGCAGAATGCCGATGACCGAGATAAAACAGAGCGCGAGGATCTTCATTTCCGTGTGCTTGTTGATGAAGTCGGAAATCGGGTCGATGAACACCATCATCATGATGACCGCGATCACAACCGCGAGAATCATGATGATGAGGTAATTCGCCAAGCCCACCGCCGTGATAACCGAGTCGATCGAGAAGACGATATCCATCACCATGATGGTACCGATAGCCTGACCAAGACCAATCTGATGCTTCGCCTTGTGCTCCTCGGAATGCGACGCCTTCTCCTCAGTGAGCGCGAGCACGTCGCGCATCTCGTCGATGCCCTTGTAGATGAGGTACGCACCGCCAAGCAGCAACACGATGTCGCGCACGGAGAAGCCATGGGCGAAGAACCCGAGGTCAATTGTGAACAGCGGTGCAACCATATGTACGAGATAACTCGCGAAGCAGAGGAAAATGCAGCGGGAAAGCATCGCGCCGGCAAGGCCGAGCTTGCGGCCGATATGCTGCTTCTCCTCCGGCAGGCGATTCGAGGTGATCGAGATGAACACGATGTTGTCCACACCGAGCACGATCTCCAAAAAAATGAGCGTCACGAGGCTGATCCATGCCTCAGGACTTGCAAAGATGGAAAGGTCCACTGTCGTCGTCTCCTTTTCAGTTCCGGCCTTCTCGTCAAAATGCTCGGGGGCATAAAAAAAGACTCATGGCGCACCGACCTAATCGATGCGCCATGAGTCTCGCTATTTCAGACACGCCAGATCCGCCTTACGACGAACCACGATGTTGAACGTGCCGCGCGTATATCGCGCCAGCTACTCCCCCACGGGCAGTGGGTATCCTACCATGGAGCTATGAACGGGCAATGCTATAATCGGCGAAATGCACAAACCATCCAGGAGCAAAGCATGACAATCGATAAGTTCGAAGATGCGCCCTATCGCAACCACGAGCCCGAGTTCACCGACATCGAAGGTTCCGTAAAGTATATCGACGGCTCGAGCCTTGCGCGACCGTTCGAGCTCCCCCGCAAGTCGTACGCACTAGCGGGGGTCTTCATCATTGTTGCAGCCCTCATCGGCGCCTTCATGCTCGCGAAGTACTTCGACGGCGTCTACGGCGCACCTGCTCGAGCGGAGCAGACGGTCGCAGACAACCTCGCGCGCGACGTGAGTTACGACATCCCCAACCTCACGACGTATATGGAAAGCGACGACAACGCGATTAAACAGGCGCTCGCCAACGCGGGGTACACCACCTACGAGACGACTAAGGAAGGCGAATACCCCGATGGCGGCTTCGATATCGTGAAGCTTCCGAGCGATGTCTCCCTCGCCGAAGCCGGTGTGATGTACGCAAGCGGCATATCGAGCCTTTCGGCAACGGATGCCTCGCGCCTTCTGAAGGGCTCGTGGACGCTTTCGGTTAACCGTTCGGGCACGACTGACATGAGACTGAAGTTCGCCGACTTCTCGTCGGGCGGCGTAGATGCGGCTATCCAGGATGCTATGGCGGCTTCAGGGCTCGCTGAGGCGCCGATTGTCGATTCGGGAACCGACAGCGCAGGAAACACCTATCGCTCTGGCACGATCGAGGCGAACGGCGCGACATACAATTGGCGAGTTTCCGCGATTCCGCTGTCGAGTGTCTACAAGATCAAGGGACTCCCCGACACCGCGATCTACGTCGGCGTGCGCATGACGAAGTAAAAGACGGAAGGCGGCCTTAGAACGCCGCTCACGGCAAGACATTTCAAGGTGCGAGAACGGGTTGCAACTCGGGCGGACTTCCCACCCTACCAAACTTTTTCAAAAAAGTTGAGATTAGGGGTTGGCAAAGATTCTCGTTCTGGTAAACTATCGTCTTGTTGACGCGCCAAGCAGATACACGGAGCGAAAACAAATCATGGGCGGTTAGCTCAGGGGGAGAGCACTACCTTGACACGGTAGGGGTCACAAGTTCAAATCTTGTATCGCCCACCATGAATCCAAGAGCCAGGCAAATCGCCTGGCTCTTTTGTTTTCCGCAGAATCCACTAGGGTCAACCAAAGCCATGCCCCATCATCGGGACGCCTTCCGCTGCCAGGATAAACCAAGGCCGCCATCGCCCGGCCAAGAGGCGATAGCGGCCTTCTTGATAGCTAAAAAGGTGATGAAACTCTCAAGCGAGAGAGCAAGCCACGTTAACGTTGTTGTGCCGCTATCTGCTCCCCGATGAGATGCGGGATTCCCACGACGAGCGCATTGCCCATGCAGAACGCGCGATGGCCATCGGTCATGCCAACATTTGTCCAACCCCTCGGAAAGCCCTGCAGCTGGTCGAGTTCGTCTGGAACAAGGCGACGATAACGCCCATCAATTTCCACAATGTGCTTAAAGCGGGAAGCCCCCGAGCCGCCCTCCCCAGTCAGAATCGTACGGGACGGGTTGGTAAGTAAGTCGGGAAAAGCCATCGATCCTTCAGAATAATGGTACTTGAAACCCGTCTGCTTGTTCACGCGCTCCTCGCTCTTCGAACCCTTGAGGTAGCGCCACCTCTCAAGCTTCTCCTCGGGAATATAAAACGACTCTGGTACTTCCTTCGGCGAGACAATCACATCACCGAGCGTACGGCGCTCACCGCAGAAGTCCTCGGCGACATCACACGTGACAACATGGCAATCGCTCATCGCCCCAGCGGTGCCGAACGGCGATTTTCCTTTGCCGCCTACGTTGAACGATTGCGTAGCCTCGTACGGGTCATTCGGGACCACGAAATCATTGAAGACTTCTGGCTTTACTATCGGCAAAGCAGAAGACAAAACCCCGCTCGAAATGCGCTCTTCGAGATTCCAGCTCTCAGATGTGAGCTCAGCGTAAATGTAAACGCGCTTGCGGCGCTGCGGGAAACCGTACTCAGCGCTGTTGACCACGCGCCATTCAACGGAGTAGCCAAGATCAGACAGGCACGACAACATGATGGCGAAATCGCGACCGCGTTGCGAAGCCGGACTCTTTAATAACCTGTCGACGTTCTCGAGGAGGACATATCGAGGTTCCTTTAGATGCAGGAATCGATAGATATCCCACCAGAGCACGCCCTTCTTACCCTCGATACCGCCAGCCTTCGCAAGAGGTTTGGCGACTGAATAATCTTGGCAAGGAAAGCCGCCGACGACCATATCAACGTCGGGAATATCGATATCGCCCTTTTCGTAAGCATCGAGCACCTTATTGATATCCTCGTTAACGCAGCTTCCTTCCCCGAAGCGCTCTTCGTAGCAGCGCCAGGCAAACTGCTTGCTATCGTTTCCGGGCGGTTCCCATTGGTTCGCCCAAATTGTTTCAAAGGGACCCGCTGACGCCATATCGAATTCAGGGTTGTCGGGATTGCTATACCCCTCTAAGCCAAGGCGAAAGCCTCCCACGCCGGCAAACAGCTCGGCAACTTTGATAGTATTCATGGCACGTTTCTCCTTAGCTACTGTGCCTGTTGAATTTCACAGAAGGCTATTGTATCCGATCAACGCTTATATGGGAAGATCCGATTATGGGACACCCAGAAAAAGAGCACTAACCTCTTTCGCTGTCGTCACCCTCTGCCAAATCGACGATGCCGTACACGTAATCGTTGTTCAACCAGAAACTTTGCTTTGTCATCCATCGTCCGTCCGGTAACGGCGAGGCATGCCTCTCGACATCGCCGATTTCCGAACCGTCCATGAAGCGATAGGCACTCTTCCCCGTGTGCGGACGGACGTGCGCAACAGGATTATCCTGCTTCCCAGGTAGGTTGTTTTTGACAACGATTTTGCCGTTCTTCTGCCTTGTTGGCACGAGTTCAACGCCTTCAGCTATGACCTCCCTCGTCTTATCCCAAACATCATGCAAGGGGCCCTCCAGGTCAGTAATCGGCATGCTCCAGAAGCGGGCTCCGCGCAGAACCATCGAGTCGTCAACCTGCTGAAAGACAACGAAGAGAAACCTTGTCTCATCGAAATAAGTAAAGAGATCGGAGTGTTCCCAATCCTCCTCTTCGAGCAGCTCGATAAAATCGAACGTATCGAGTGACAGACTTTCTTTCACTCCTCCATGTGGTTTTACCCTGATAGTGCGGACGCTGATACCCGCCTTCTCGAACTCCTGTGCATGCTCGCCTCGTAGACCGAGGAGCTTGTAAGTTATCGAAACCCACTGTGCCTTGTTCCCCGTATATTCCATTCCAAGCATTTCGCAAAGCTGTTTGTCGGTTTTCCCAGCATGAGCGTTTATTTCAGACAACACGTACTCATCGAAGGTCAGCTCATTCAGAACGGAAGCGTCGTCAATAATGCTCTCGCTGTCTTCCGGCTCGCTCATCACGTAGTGGTGCAGCACGTAATCCATGTACTGACGTTTGAAGCAGAAATTACGCTGCTTCGCCTGTCTGGCGGGATTTCGATACTGATTTACCCAGGACTTAGCGGCAGTTGCACCTTTGGTGCACGCACCGAGATAACGCGTCAGACTCTCGCTCAGCATGTCGGCTTCGCCATCCATTACCATTTTCTGAATCAACTCATAATCTTGTTTGATAATTGCCCAATCGACATCGGACGGCGTAAACATAATCACGTACTTGATTTTCTGATCAAGCTTTTCGATGGAGCGATCATGCTCGTAGTAGATAAGAAGAATCAGGGAAGCCTTATGCCAAACCCCAGAATCTTCGAGGTTGGCCTCAATCCGTTCATCGTAATGAATGTTAGTGATGGAAAGACGCTCTCCGGCCGATAATTCTCCATCCTTCTTGATGTCATAGCAGGTCGCCTTCAACTCCACGCCAGCATCTGGAAAATCGGGGTGCTCATCGCTATTCGCCTTATATCCGAAGTAGCATTCCTCGATAAGCGTGCCCATACCGCCTTTGAATTTTACGTTGCCATAGTCCTTCACTGGCGAATCATCAGGAGATATACCGAGCATAAGCACTTCTCGAAACGAATGGCCAACAAGCTTTTTGGCATATCGCAACAGTTCATCCGGGTTGCTAAGGTCAAGCGTTCTGCACTCATTGGGCGAAAGCTTCCATACCGGCATGATTCTCCTCCCCTATCTGAACACGAGATAGTGCTAACGATTGGCGTAAACCCATGATAGCCGCCTTTTCAGGATATGAGAAAGAGGCTTGTGATATAAAAAACGACCCAGTCGGATGACCAGGTCGTTTGAGTTTCTGGAGCGGACAACGGGGTTCGAACCCGCGACCCC
>NZ_DBFSAP010000006.1:0-9843 GCF_048412355.1 Ellagibacter sp. | reverse complement strand
CTCAACCGAACGCCCCGATTTGCCGCAGACCGGGCCATATCGACCTGGGAAAACACAGGACGGGCGCTCACGCGCCCGTCCTGCTAACTGCGAAAACTCTATTTATGCCGCAAGTGTCCGGCTAGAGATGAAAATCAACCGTTCCTGGAATCCGTCATGGCGTGACGGATATCCGTTACGTGGCGACCGGAATGCACCGTGACCTGCTCCCATAGACAAAGATAGCACCCATGATGCAGTGCGCCATGGGTGCTATCTAGCCTGTCATGCACGTGCATTGCACGTATTTTTACTATTCCCACTCGACGACTAACCCAGTCCGAGCACTACCGATGCGTGTCGCGTCATACCGCCTAAGAGCTGATTCGTGCGCAATTTGGGCGAATCAGGCCCTTGATTCGCGATTTCGGGAATGACTCAATTGATTCGCGAAACCGCAGGTCGCTCCTTTAATCACTCCCAGGTTTCCGCTGGGATTCGTAGCGGGTGGCTTAAAACGGGGTGATTCGGAGGCTCGCTGTCAACGATGCCAGAAACGATCTGTGTTGTTTTGCGTATAAGCATTCTTAATGCGCGGAATTAAAGATATATTCTCGCGATAGCCGTAGAACCCTGTCATGCTGGCTATTCTTGGGATTTGTAGCTAGAGAATGAACCCTTCCTTTTCGGGGAGTCGCCCGTTTAGCTGGTAGTTTTCGAAGATATGACGCAATAGGTGTATGTAAATGCGGGGGCGGTAGTTCGATGTTTCGGCGTCGACGCCGCACAGCTTGTCAATTACGATGCCCCCGTCGTCAATCAGCCCCGAAAGGTCAGGATGGCCAACAACCTTCTTTCCAATGAGTTTCTTCCTGCCATTGGGTGTTTTTCTAACCTTGCAGTGCACCTCTGGTTCGATGAGGCAGGACTTGTAGATTGTGAACTGTCCAATAGCGCTTTCGAGGGCTTTGCGTGCCGACTCGTCTTGGACGTTCCAGTCTTCGCCCGTATAGGAGTAGATGGCGATTTCGGCGTCCTCGAGCTCGAGCCGGGCATGTCCTGCATGGCCGAGCGACATCAGCCAACTCCTTTCTAACTTGTATTCCGATTATCAATTCTCGGATACCTGATCTGTAATCACCAAGGAAGACTGCACATTGGCGGAAAGACGCTTTTTGCGGGAGCTACAAAGTTCTGCAGGACACAATAGCTTAAACAACACTTAGTCGTCATTGGGAAGGTACCAGCCATGCTCTCTTTTCGGCAGATGCCACGTTCGGTTCTTCTCGAGCTTCTGGAGCGTCTTATTGTGCTTCTTGTAAAGACGATTCGACTTTCGGCTGTCATCCCAATTTAGGGCATCCAGCTTTTTAACCAAAGCATCATCTTTCTTGCTAAGCTTGCTGTATTTGCGGTCTTTTCGTTTGTCGCTTCCGAATAGCATAACCGGCCCCTTCTCGTTAACGATTTGCTGCTTTACGGCATTTGTCGTTGCAGTATTGCTTATCTTGACGTGACTTCATAAACGGCTTTCCGCAATGCTTGCAGAAGGCATGTTGGGTTTTCATCATGTACACGGCGAAGACATACCACAGCCATCGTATCTTTTCAAGCGGGACAGGCCTGAATTGATGGCCAATCCAGTCATGGTGAATATACCGAGTGTGTATGCTTATCAAAGATTCCGGCATCGCCCTTAATAGTTTATCCGCAAATTCGTCTGCCATCTCTTTTGGCAAGTCTGCCAGCGCGTATCTTTCGGTCGCCCTGCAAAAGGGACTCTTATCGTCTTGAAGCGTGAACTCGAATATTTCGGGATTCAACCTGATATCGACATCGAGGCCGGGAATTTCGTCGTAAGCCGTTTCTTTGCGATCTTGTTCGGTTCGGTCGAACAATCCTATTTGCGGCGTTTTAAAAGGACGCCACGTTTTTGAGACGATCCCCGGTGGATCGAAATTGTGCAATGTCCATATACCACAGGGGCTATCAACGCCCAGTGTTAAATCTGCATATTCGGCAGGAAGTTCTTTTTTAAATGAAGAAGGTTGATAGAATCGCAACGGACCTTTTGCCAGGCGAGCGCTGGAAGACGGAGGAGCGCGAAGCGCCCGCGTTCTAGGAAGGAAGAGCATGACCGCCACGGAGGAGACCATCGGCTACTACGATGGCAACGCGAAGAAGTTCATAGCGGACACGGCGAACATCGAGTTCGGCGCGCTGCAGAAGACGTTTGTGGACATGCTGCCCAAGGGCGGCCGCATCCTGGACCTGGGCTGCGGCAGCGGACGCGACTCCCTGGCGTTCCTCAAGGCGGGCCTCGCGGTCGACGCAGTCGACGGCAGCGCCGAGATGGTCAAGGCCGCAAGCGAGCTCACCGGCCTTAGAGTGGAACATGCGACATTCGCCGATTTCGAGCCCAAAGACGGATACGACGGGATTTGGGCCTGCAGCAGCCTGCTTCACGTGCCTGCTGCAGAACTGCCCGCCATCGTCGCCAAATACGCCGCCGCGCTCAAGCCGGGCGGCCGCTTCTACCTCAGCTTCAAGATCGGCGACCACGACGGCATGCGCAACGGCCGCTGGTTCACCGACATGACCGAGCAGTCCTTCTGCCGCCTCATCGACGACGTCGAGAACCTGACCGTCGACCGCATCGGCATCACGTCCGACGTACGCCCCGGCCGTTCAGACGAGAAGTGGTTGAACGCATGGTGTACTCGTAGCTGATCGGAGCGTTTAACTAGACCAGGCGATGACTGCTGTTTTCGGAAGCCCCATCAATGCCAAGCATCGCAAAAAAACAAAATGGCCAGAGCCAAACACAAATCTTCGTATAGATTCGGCTGGGACTTGATGTTGGCGACAGCGCAACAGATTTTCCTATGGGCTGCCCTATGAGAAGCGAGCAGACGGCAAGGGTGAAGCGAAGTGTATCGAAAAGGAGATTCTTTTCGATCTCCCCGAGGGATGGAGCTGGGCAAGGGTAAACGCTGTTTGCCCAGTAGGAACAGGAGCAACGCCCCTTAAGGCAAACAAAGCCTATTACGAAAATGGCACGATTCCGTGGATAACGAGTGGCTCGGCTACAAAAGGGGTCATTACTAAACCGGATGGTTACATAACCGAACGCGCACTTCGCGAAACGAATTGTGTTGTTTATCCTGTCGAATCTCTTGTTGTTGCAATGTATGGCGAGGGAAAAACGCGGGGGTCTGTTGCTACATTGCGAATTGACGCCGCAACAAATCAGGCGTGTGCTGTTTTAAGAAAAATCGAAAAAGGCTGCCTCCAGAGCTATATCAAAATCTACTACGAGAACAGCTATGATGCACTCCGTGAAAAAGCTCAGGGAAGTAACCAGCCTAATCTAAGCCAGAGCGTTGTTTCCAACCTCCTGATTCCTATCCCGCCTCTCGCCGAGCAGCGCCGCATCGTCGGCGCCCTCGGCAAATACCTGGCACTCGTCGACGGGATCGAGCGAGACCGGGCGGACCTCGACGGCCTGCTCGCGCAGCTCAAATCAAAGGTGCTCGACCTCGCCGTCCGTGGGGAGCTCGTCGAGCATGACCCGGAAGACGAGCCCTCAAGCGAGTTGCTGTCGCGCATCACCGCTGTCCGCGCTGCTAAAAGCTTGACACCCCTTGTTGCAATCTATAGGCAGTCGAGTACTCTACGGTGACGCCCTAAAGAGGCGGAAGGGGCAATCAAACCATTTTCTCAGGCAGCGACTCAATAAGTGAAAGCCTCCGAACAGAATGTTCGGAGGCTGTAATTCTTGCGTCATCGCTGACGACTTTGCCCCACGGGATGCCCCACGGTATCACAAGGCACCGCGCGATATTAAAACGCGAGTTCAGAAGCCAGTACCCGTTATTCCCATTCCACCGTGCCGACGGGTTTGGGCGTGAGGTCGTAGCAGACGCGGCAGATGCCGGGGACCTCGGCGGTCATGACGTCGACGGTGTTGATGCAGCGGATGATACACGGCCAGTCGTAGGCGCGCTTGCCCTCGCGCACGCCAGTGGCGCGGAAGCCGGGCACGACAGCAAAGTACTGCCAGATGGTAAGCCCTGCCTGGTCAATCTCCTCGCGAACGATCGCATCTGCCTCGCGCAGCGCCTCGAGACGGTCGCGGGTAATAGCGCCGAGGCAGCGAACGCCCAGGCCAGGGCCGGGGAAGGGCTGGCGCTCGACCATGTTCTCGGGCAGGCCGAGCTCGCGGCCGACCACGCGCACCTCGTCCTTGTACAGCAGCTTGACGGGCTCGCAAAGCTCGAACTGCAGGTCATCGGGCAGGCCGCCCACGTTGTGATGGGCCTTTACGCCGTCTTTGGACTCCAGGATGTCGGGGTAGATGGTGCCCTGCGCCAGGAAGCTGACCTCGTTGCCAACCTTGCGCGCCTCCTCCTCAAACACGCGGATGAACTCAGCGCCGATGATCTTGCGCTTTGCCTCGGGCTCGGCGACGTCAACCAGCTTGCCGAGGAAGCGGTCGGTCGCGTCCACGTAGACCAGGTTCGCGTCCATCTGATTCTTGAACACGTCGATGACCTGCTCGCTTTCACCCTTGCGCATGAGGCCGTGGTTCACGTGCACGCGTTGAGCGCCTCGTAGTACGCCGCCGCATGGCGCTCGCACAGCCTATCGATGCTCACGTAACGGCCCGCATCGAAGCTCGCCTTCCCCATGAGCAGCAGCGAGAACAGCCGCGCGAGGCGACCCATCCCCTCGCCGAAGGGCTTGACGCACATCACGTCCACCGCGAAGGGGGGATCATCATGAGCTTGCGGCTGGACGGCGGAAGGCGACCCCACTGACGCCAAATTCCAGGAGCTTCGCCTGTAAGGGGTTGTATGAACGTCAAGTTTTTCGCTACGTATCGTACGATTGTGGGGCAGGGGTGCATTAACCTCCCCGCCCCTCGCGACGTTTTGGAGCTGCTGGAAATATTGGAACAACGCTACCCTGATTTCCAGGGGCTGCTACTCAACGACAATCATACCGATAAGGGACGCGATGCCATCGTGCTGGTGTGCGGCCGCCATATCGAGCATTTGGATGGCGTGCGCACCCCGCTTTCCGAGCAGGATTACGTAGCCGTGACGCCGCTAGTTGCGGGAGGCTGATGCCGCAATGTGCGACGGACACCGAGCACGCGCCCTTCGAAAACGCGAAGGAGACTCCTATGGTTTCTGACGAAGAAGTCATCCAAATCGTGCAATCTTATCCTGCCGAGCGCCGCTATGCGCTGGCCGCCATGCAGGATATGCAGCATGCCTTCAACTATATCCCCGAGAAGGGGCTTCATTGCCTGGCTAAGCACCTGAACTGCGGTGTTGCCCAGCTATATTCCATGGTAACTTTCTACAAGGCGCTGTCTTTGAAGCCGAAGGGCAAACACATCATCAAGATTTGCAACGGCACCGCCTGCCACATCCGCGGCTCGGTGAACCTCGCGACCGGCCTCAAGCGCGAGTTGGGAATCGATCCCGGCGAGACGACCGAGGACGGCATGTTCTCCGTGGAGATGGTGAACTGCCTGGGATCGTGCGCCTTAGCTCCGGTCATGCTGGTCGATGGCACCTACCACAACAAGCTGAAGCTCGAAGACATCCCCGGCATCGTGGAGCGCTACCGCCTCGCGGATGCTGAAGAAGGGGAGGCCGGCAATGACTAGGACCGAGAGAATACTGGTATGCTGCGGCACTGGGTGCATTGCCAACGGTGCCTACGAGGTGGCGAGAGCCCTGGAGGAGCAGATTGCGGCACAGGGAGCGAATGCCCAGGTAGAGCTCAAGGTATGTCGCACGGGCTGCTCGGGCGAATGCGAGCAGGGGCCGCTTGTGCGCCTCATGCCCCGCGACACCATGTACTACAAGGTAAAGCCCGCCGATGCGCCTGCCGTCATCGCCTCACTCGAGGGCGACCCGGTGACGAAGCTTTTATATCGCGACGAGCAGGGCGTTCGCCATGAGCATCAGGCGGACAACCCCTTCTACGGCCTTCAGCGCAAGGTGGTGCTGAAGGATGTGGGCATCATCGATCCCTTGAGCCTGGAGGAATACAAGGCGGCCGGCGGATACGAGGGACTCGCACGCGCCCTCACCATGACTCCCGACGAGATCATCGACGAGGTGGAGAGAAGCGGCCTGCGCGGCAAAGGCGGTGCCGGCTTCCCCGCGGGGCGCAAGTGGCGCAGCGCAGCGAGCTACGACGAGTGGCCGAAGTACATCGTGTGCAACGGCGACGAGGGCGACCCGGGCGCGTTCATGGACGGCTCCACGATGGAGGGCAGCCCCCATGCCGTCATCGAGGGCATGATTATCGGTGCGCTGGCCATCGGTGCCGAGACGGGCGTGCTCTATATCCGCGACGAGTATGCCTTGGCACGCGAGCACATCCAGCGCGCTATCGACGACGCCTACGAGGCCGGCATCCTGGGCGAGCACATCATGGGCAGCGACCATAAGCTGGACTTGAGCATCGTGCGCGGCGGCGGCGCCTTCGTATGCGGCGAGTCCACGGCGCTTATGAACTCGATCGAGGGCAAGGTTGGCGAGCCGCGCCCGAAGTACATCCGCAGCGTCCAAAGCGGCTTGTTCGAGAAGCCCACGGTGCTGAACAACGTCGAGACCTTGGCATCCATTCCCACCATCTTGGCGCACGGCGGAGAGGAATACGCCAAGCTGGGAACGGAGAAATCTAAGGGTACGAAGGTTTTCGCGATGGTGGGCAAGGTCAAGCACACAGGCCTTGTGGAAGTGCCGATGGGCACCACGCTCCGCACGCTCATCTACGACATCGGCGGCGGCATCATCAAGGACCGACCCTTCAAGGCAATCCAGACGGGCGGCCCGTCGGGCGGCTGCATTCCCGAGAGCCTGCTCGATCTGCCGGTCGACTTCGACACGCTCGTCGAATACGGCGCCATGATGGGCTCGGGCGGCATGATCGTCATGGACGACTGCAGCTGCATGGTGGAGGTCGCCCGCTACTACATCGACTTTTTGTGCGAGGAAAGCTGCGGTAAGTGCACGCCCTGCCGCGAGGGCCTGCGCCAGATGCGCTATATCCTTAACGAGATCTGCGAGGGTCGCGGTAAAGAGGGCGACGTCGAGCTGCTCGAGGAGATCGGGCACATGATGCAGGACGCTTCCCTGTGTGCTTTGGGTCGCACGGCACCGAACCCCGTGCTGACCACCATAAAGTTCTTCCGCGAGGAATACGAGGAGCACATCGGCGAGCACCGCTGCCCCGCGGGCGTTTGCGCCGCGCTGACCAGGTTCGCCATCGACCCGCAAGCATGCAAGGGCTGCGGCATGTGCGCTAAGGCATGCCCCACTGAAGCTATCTTCGGCGAGCGCAAACAGCCGTATTCCATCGAGCCCGCCGCGTGCATCGCCTGCGGCAGCTGCCGTGAGGTTTGCAACTTCAACGCGGTGCTGACGGAGGGGAGGTAGCTATGGCTAAGACCTACGATATCGTGATCGACGGCAAGACCTGCTCGGCCGAGCACGGCGAATACCTGTGGGACGTGGCGAAGCGCAACGGCATCGAGATTCCCGCGCTGTGCCGCAGCGAGGCGTTCCCCGAGCACCGCGCAAGCTGCCGCGTATGCATCGTGGAAGTGGTCGCGCGTGGCCGCTCAAAGGTGGTCACTTCCTGCGTGTACCCCATAGAAGGGGAATGCGAGGTGCACACTAACTTGCCTAAGATCGTCCAGGATCGCAAGGTTCTCATGGCGCTGCTCGCCGCTCGCGCGCCGGAGTCCGACCTCATGGCTGCGATGGCGTCTCACATGGGAGCGGGCGAGGGATACGAGCGCCTTGAGCCTTTAGACGCAGGCAAGTGCATCCTGTGCGGGCTGTGCGTGCAGGCGTGCGAGAGCATGGGGACGGGTGCCATCTCCACGGTCAACCGTGGCGTCGACAAGGAGATAAACACCCCCTACGGTGCGGCAAGCGACGATTGCATTGGGTGTTTGAGCTGCGCAAACGTTTGTCCCACGGACAGCATCCCGTTCATGGAGGACTCCGAGACGCGTACCATCTGGAACCGCACGTTTGAGCTTTCCCGCTGCAAAGAATGCGGACGCGTACTGGGCACACAGCAGATGTCGGATGTGGAACTGTGCGACGCGTGCCGCCGAAAAGCGGTTGCGAACGAGCTGGCGCAGACGTATCGTTTCGTATAGAACAGCAGCCGCGAATCCGGGCGGCCGCATAACCAGATAGCCGAAAAGCCAGGCGGCCGCGCCTGCTCAATGCACTTGTCGCCTCGGCGATCGCCGTCTTCTTCTTAGCGCATTCTGCACTTGGGACGGCATCGCTATTTATTGAAGGCCTGGTCAACAGCGTGCCTTGGCTCGTATGGGCCATGTTCGGCGTGGTGGCTGTCCACATGCTTGCAAGCGTCAACACCACCGCCTTGATGCTGACCGGCACCGCGCGCTCGCCTGGCATGTCGGCATCGCGACGAAGTCCCTTGCTCGTGACCTGGGAATCGGAAAGAGGACGCGCGATGTCATGCGAGCTGCTTACGTGCTGACTGTTTTCACCCAGATAGCCCTTGTGATGCTGGCTTTCTAAACTTGACAGCCATGTGCTGGGCGCATCGAATGAGGAGGAGCTCAGCCTGTCAGGGGGTCTTCCCGCTTTCCGAAAAAGTGCGCCCGGCGTCCTCGAATCTTTTGAGCAAATACGCATGTCACACGCGTCTCACTATAATTTTGCGATGCGCTTTCCCCTGTATTTAGCGATGCGCCCCTCTCGGTATGTAGGAGATAATTCGCGCTCGATTGGCTTGCCACCCGTTCGGCGTCTGCGCCAAGCGGGAAACCCGCCCCCTGTTTCCGGGAGAATAACCTCGGGAACAGGGGGTTTCTTTGCATCTATGCGATGTTTCGCTCGTCGAAATCTTCCATCTCGAACTCTTCGAAGCTGACGTTGAGCTCGTCCTCGATTTCGCGGAGCATGCGGTCCTCTTCCTCCCTACGTCGCTGCTTCTCAAGCTCGATCCGAGCCTCCTTCGCGCGCTTCGCCTCGATGAGCTCGGGATAGCGCGGATGGTCCTCCAACCGCCGCGCGGGGTCCATCGCTCCGCGTTGGCCGCGCAGAAACACCCACCACATCCCCGCAGGCGTTTCCAGCAAGGTGCTGGCGGTTTTGTTCGCACGGCAGGAAAAGTAAGCGGCGGTGCGCTCGTCTTGAAAGCCGAGGACAAGCTGGCTGTCGCAGTTGCCTACGATGGAGTTGGCGGTGGCCTCGCCGTAGCGCGCCTCGAGCTGGCTTATCGTCTGACACACCACCGTGCAGCTGATCTCGCGGCTGCGGATAACCGAGAGCACGTCGTCGATGTGGGGCAGGCGCAGGTTCGCGAAGTCGTCGAGCACGAAGCGCACCGGCACGGGGAGCCGATGGTCGGGGTAATCGCGGTCGGCCGAGCGGCACAGGGAGGAAAACGCCTGCTGGATGAAGAGGCTCGTGAGCTTGTCGAGGCATCGGTCCATGTCGTCGATGGTGACGAACAGCGCGCGCTTTTCGCGCCCGAAGCTGCGGAAATCGATCTGCCGAGGATTGCTGTACGACCTGATGACGCCTTCGAACCCGAACGGCACGAGGTCGGCCGCAAGGATCCCCAAGATGCTCGCATGCATCTTCTCCGCACCGCACGTGGCCTTCGCGCGGTTGTACAGCGAGGGCGCGTAAGCTCCGGGGTCTTCTTTTTAATATGAGCAGGACATTGTCAATAGGCAAAATCGGGCCTGGCCCCAGCATTTCGCTGAAGTCAGGCCCTTTCCTCTATATCAACTCACGCTGCGGCGACTTCGGCGTGTCTTTCCGACGCTCGTCTTTGCAGTTT